>NZ_JAIWJZ010000060.1:0-29344 GCF_020216105.1 Enterobacter sp. K16B | reverse complement strand
ACCCAAGCTCTGCAGGCGCTGACATCCGCGTTCCGCTGCCTCCGCTGACCGAAGAGCGTCGTAAAGACCTGATCAAAGTGGTGCGTGGTGAAGCTGAGCAGGGTCGTGTTTCCGTCCGTAACGTGCGTCGCGACGCGAACGATAAAGTTAAAGCGCTGCTGAAAGAAAAAGAGATCAGTGAAGATGACGATCGTCGTTCCCAGGACGATATTCAGAAAATGACTGA
Organism: Enterobacter sp. K16B; assembly: GCF_020216105.1. Taxonomy (NCBI): domain Bacteria; kingdom Pseudomonadati; phylum Pseudomonadota; class Gammaproteobacteria; order Enterobacterales; family Enterobacteriaceae; genus Enterobacter; species Enterobacter sp. K16B. The sequence continues at coordinate 29,118 of NZ_JAIWJZ010000060.1, read as the reverse complement.
CGCTGCCATCAAGAAAATTGATGCGGCGCTGGCAGATAAAGAAGCGGAACTGATGCAGTTCTGATTTCTGTCGTACACTGATAAACGCCGTTCAGAGGGACTTCGGGTCTTGCTGGCGGCGTTTTGCTTTTATCTGGTCTAACTTTTTTCGGGCATCTCATGAAGCATTTAACTCTCCTCGGCTCAACCGGATCTATTGGTTGCAGCACTCTCGACGTTGTTCGCCATAATCCTGAACTTTACACCGTGACAGCACTGGTGGCCGGTAAGAATGTGCAGCGAATGGTCGAGCAGTGTCTGGAGTTTACGCCCCGTTATGCGGTGATGGATGATGAAGAGAGTGCCCGCCAGGTAAAGGCACTGCTGCAGGAGAAGGGCGGTCGTACCGAGGTCCTGAGCGGCCAACAGGCCGCCTGCGAGATGGCTGCGCTGGGTGATGTTGATCAGGTCATGGCGGCCATTGTCGGCGCGGCCGGACTGCTGCCGACGCTTGCCGCGATTGATGCCGGTAAAGACGTTTTGCTGGCCAATAAAGAGTCGCTGGTCACCTGCGGACGCCTGTTTATGGACGCGGTGAAGCAGCGCGGCGCGCGTCTTTTGCCCGTCGACAGCGAGCACAACGCGATTTTTCAGAGTTTACCGCAACCTTTTCAACAGAACCTGGGGTACGCTGACCTTGAGCAGAATGGCGTGGTATCTATTCTGCTTACCGGGTCTGGTGGCCCGTTCCGTGAAACGCCACTGTCTGAACTGCGTGTAATGACGCCGGATCAGGCGTGCCGCCATCCGAACTGGTCGATGGGGCGTAAAATCTCCGTTGACTCTGCCACCATGATGAACAAAGGTCTGGAATACATTGAAGCGCGCTGGCTGTTTAATGCGTCAGCGAAACAGATGGAAGTACTGATTCACCCGCAATCGGTAATTCACTCGATGGTACGTTATCAGGATGGCAGCGTGCTGGCCCAGTTGGGCGAGCCGGATATGCGTACGCCTATCGCACATTCCATGGCGTGGCCGAATCGGGTGAAATCCGGCGTGAAGCCGCTTGATTTCTGCAAGCTAAGTTCCCTGACATTCAGTGAACCAGACTATGACCGCTATCCTTGTCTGAAGCTTGCGATGAATGCCTTTGACCAGGGGCAGGCGGCGACGACGGCACTGAACGCAGCCAATGAAATTACTGTTGAAGCATTTCTGAATCAGCAGATCCGTTTTACCGATATCGCATCGTTAAATTTATCGGTACTGGAGAAGATGGATTTGCGCGAACCACAAAGCGTGGAAGAGGTGCTGGCGGTGGATACAGCTGCACGTGATATTGCGCGCCACCAGGTGACACGTCTCGCAAGCTGGTGATAAAGCAAGCACTAGTCGTCGTGCTATTTGTTAGCGTTGGGCTTCAGTGATATAGTCTGCGCCACCTGATCGCAGGTATTTGACTTTAAGTGGTCAGGTAAGCCGTGGTTTGACACGGCTTTTTTATGTATAGGCTTCAGTATTCCTGAGTACCGTTAAATCCTTTTCAGGGACAAAAAACGCGTTATGTTGTCTGCGAATCAACCAATAAGCGAAAACTTGCCAGCTCATGGCTGCCGTCATGTAGCAATCATTATGGATGGCAATGGCCGCTGGGCGAAAAGACAAGGGAAGATACGAGCCTTTGGGCATAAAGCTGGGGCGAAATCGGTTCGCCGCGCCGTTTCTTTTGCCGCCAATAACGGCATTGATGCGTTAACGCTCTATGCTTTTAGCAGTGAAAACTGGAATCGACCGCAGCAGGAAGTGACCGCGTTGATGGAATTGTTTGTGTGGGCGCTAGACAGCGAAGTAAAAAGCCTGCACCGCCACAATGTCCGCCTGCGTATCATTGGCGATACCAGTCGTTTTAACTCACGTTTGCAGGAACGAATTCGTAAGGCTGAAGCGCTGACTGAAAATAACACCGGTCTGACGCTGAATATTGCGGCGAATTACGGCGGACGCTGGGATATTATCCAGGGCGTTCGGCATCTGGCCGAGCAGGTTCAGGAAGGGCTGTTGAGACCCGACCAAATTGATGAAGAGGCGCTGAGCAAGCAAATCTGCATGAATGAACAGGCGCCTGTGGATTTGGTAATTAGGACAGGGGGAGAACATCGCATAAGTAACTTTTTGATATGGCAAATTGCCTATGCCGAACTTTACTTTACAGATGTTCTTTGGCCCGATTTTGATGAACAAGACTTTGAAGGTGCGCTGCATGCCTTTGCCAATCGAGAGCGTCGTTTCGGCGGCACCGAGCCTGGTGGCGACAAAGCCTGATGGGGGTAGCTTTTGCTGAAGTATCGCCTGATTTCCGCTTTTGTATTAATACCCATTGTCATTGCGGCGCTGTTTTTACTGCCCCCAGTGGGATTCGCTATTGTTACGCTGGTGGTGTGCATGCTCGCCGCGTGGGAATGGGGACAGTTTAGCGGCTTTACTTCGCGCAGTCAGCGAGTATGGCTTGCGGTACTCTGTGGCTTCATTCTGGCCATAATGCTGTTTACGTTGCCTGAATATCACCATGATATCCATCAACCGCTGGTTGCCGGCTCCTTGTGGATATCTCTGGCCTGGTGGGTTGCAGCGCTACTGCTGGTGCTGTTTTATCCTGGCTCTGCGGCGCTATGGCGTAATTCAAAAGTGCTGCGACTGATTTTTGGCTTGCTCACCATTATTCCCTTCTTCTGGGGGATGGTCGCGCTGCGCGCCTGGCACTACGACGAAAACCACTACAGCGGTGCGATCTGGCTGCTTTATGTGATGATTCTCGTCTGGGGGGCTGACTCCGGGGCCTATATGTTTGGTAAACTGTTTGGCAAACATAAACTGGCGCCGAAGGTTTCTCCGGGCAAAACCTGGCAAGGCTTCATCGGCGGCTTGTTTACGGCAGCAATTATCTCCTGGGGCTACGGCGTCTGGGCGAATCTGGAAGTGGCACCGTCAATACTGCTGGTGTGCTCGATTTTTGCTGCGCTTGCCTCGGTGCTCGGTGATTTAACCGAAAGTATGTTCAAGCGTGAAGCAGGGATTAAGGACAGCGGACACCTGATTCCAGGGCATGGCGGTATACTGGATCGCATTGATAGCCTGACAGCGGCTGTTCCAGTGTTTGCTTGCTTGCTTTTACTGGTATTCGGGACGATTTAACGGAAGGTTTTATGCTGAGCATTCTCTGGAATCTGGCGGCGTTCATTGTTGCACTGGGTGTGCTGATTACCGTGCATGAATTTGGCCATTTCTGGGTTGCTCGCCGTTGCGGTGTGCGGGTAGAGCGGTTTTCCATCGGTTTTGGCAAATCGCTCTGGACGCGCACCGACCGTCACGGTACGGAGTTTGTCATCGCCCTCATCCCGCTGGGCGGCTACGTCAAAATGCTCGACGAACGCGTTGAGCCTGTCGCCCCTGAGCTGCGACACAGCGCCTTCAACAATAAAACAGTTGGACAACGCGCCGCCATCATTGCTGCCGGACCGGTAGCTAACTTCATCTTTGCTGTTTTCGCTTACTGGCTGGTGTTTATCATCGGCGTCCCCGGCGTGCGTCCGGTAGTGGGTGAAATAGCGCCCAACTCCATTGCGGCGAGTGCGCAAATTACATCCGGGATGGAACTTAAAGCGATTGATGGCATCGAAACCCCTGATTGGGATACCGTGCGACTGCAGCTGGTAGCCAAAATTGGCGATCCGCAGACCACCATCAGCGTATCGCCGTTTGGTTCAGACACGCGCCAGGACAAAGTGCTCGATTTACGTCACTGGCGTTTCGAGCCAGACAAAGAGGATCCCGTCGCTGCGCTGGGCATTCGTCCACGTGGTGCACAGATCGAGCCGGTGTTAGCCGAAGTACAGGCAAATTCGGCCGCGAGCAAAGCAGGTTTGCAAGCAGGCGACAGGATCGTTAAAGTCGATGGTCAACCATTAACAGAGTGGATGACCTTTGTTACTCTGGTGCGCGATAATCCGGGAACGTCTCTCGCGCTGGAAGTTGAAAGGCAAGGCAGTCCGCTTTCGCTGACGCTGATCCCGGATACGAAGTCGGTCGGCAAAAAGGCAGAAGGGTTTGCAGGCGTAGTGCCAAAAGTGATCCCGCTGCCAGATGAGTACAAGACAATACGCCAGTATGGGCCGTTCAGTGCCATCCTTGAAGCCACGGATAAAACATGGCAACTGATGAAACTGACGGTCAACATGTTGGGGAAATTGATAACCGGTGACGTGAAACTGAACAACCTCAGTGGGCCAATTTCGATTGCCCAGGGGGCTGGGATGTCAGCGGAATTCGGGGTGATTTACTATCTCATGTTCCTCGCGCTCATTAGCGTGAACCTTGGGATAATCAACCTGTTCCCGCTTCCCGTTTTAGACGGGGGTCATCTGCTGTTTTTAGCGATTGAAAAGCTAAAAGGCGGACCGGTATCCGAGCGAGTTCAAGACTTTAGTTATCGCATTGGCTCGATTTTGCTGGTGCTGTTAATGGGGCTTGCACTTTTCAATGATTTCTCTCGGTTGTAAGAGAGTTAGTTAGGAAGAACGCATAATAACGATGGCGATGAAAAAGTTGCTCATAGCGTCGCTGCTGTTTAGCAGCGCCACCGTATACGGTGCTGACGGGTTCGTAGTGAAAGACATTCATTTCGAAGGCCTTCAGCGTGTCGCCGTTGGTGCGGCCCTCCTCAGTATGCCTGTGCGCCCCGGCGATACGGTTAATGATGATGACATCAGTAACACCATCCGTGCTCTGTTTGCCACCGGCAACTTCGAGGATGTCCGCGTCCTGCGCGATGGTGATACCCTGCTGGTACAGGTAAAAGAACGTCCAACGATCGCCAGTATCACTTTCTCCGGTAACAAGTCGGTGAAAGATGACATGCTCAAGCAGAACCTTGAAGCATCCGGTGTTCGTGTGGGGGAATCTCTGGACCGCACAACCCTTTCAGACATTGAAAAAGGTCTGGAAGACTTCTACTACAGCGTCGGTAAATACAGCGCCAGCGTGAAAGCGGTGGTGACGCCACTGCCACGTAACCGCGTTGACCTGAAACTGGTCTTCCAGGAAGGTGTTTCAGCGAAGATCCAGCAGATTAACATTGTCGGTAACCACGCGTTCAGCACCGACGAACTGATCTCTACTTTCCAGCTTCGTGACGAAGTGCCGTGGTGGAACGTGGTGGGCGATCGCAAATACCAGAAACAGAAACTGGCGGGCGATCTTGAAACCCTGCGCAGCTACTATCTGGATCGTGGCTATGCGCGTTTCAACATTGACTCGACTCAGGTCAGCCTGACGCCGGACAAGAAAGGTATCTACATTACGATTAACATCACTGAAGGCGATCAGTACAAGCTTTCGGGTGTTGAAGTGAGTGGTAACCTGGCGGGGCATTCTGCTGAAATCGAATCGCTGACCAAAATTCAGCCAGGCGATCTCTACAGCGGCTCCAAAGTCACCAAAATGGAAGACAGCATTAAGAAGCTGCTCGGCCGTTATGGTTATGCCTATCCGCGCGTACAAACGCAGCCGGAAATCAACGATGCGGATAAAACCGTTAAGCTGCACGTTAACGTTGATGCGGGCAACCGTTTCTACGTGCGTAAGATCCGCTTCGTCGGTAACGACACCTCCAAAGACTCCGTTCTGCGTCGCGAAATGCGTCAGATGGAAGGCGCATGGTTAGGTAGCGATCTCGTTGATCAGGGTAAAGAGCGTCTGAACCGTCTGGGCTATTTTGAAACGGTTGATACCGATACCCAGCGCGTACCGGGCAGCCCGGACCAGGTTGATGTCGTTTATAAAGTGAAAGAGCGTAATACCGGTAGCTTCAACTTCGGTGTGGGCTACGGTACTGAAAGCGGCGTGAGCTTCCAGGTCGGAGTACAGCAGGATAACTGGCTGGGTACGGGTTACTCTGTGGGTATTAACGGTACCAAAAACGACTACCAGACCTACTCGGAGTTCTCTGTCACTAACCCATACTTCACCGTTGACGGTGTGAGCCTGGGCGGTCGTATCTTCTATAACGACTTTAAAGCGGACGATGCGGATCTGTCTTCGTACACCAACAAGAGTTACGGTGTGGACGGTACGCTTGGCTTCCCGGTTAACGAATACAACACCCTGCGTGCGGGCTTAGGTTACGTGCATAACGACCTGTCCAATATGCAACCGCAGGTGGCCATGTGGCGTTACCTGGATTCTATTGGCCAGTCAGCGAGCAAAAACAGCGATAACAACGGTTTTGCGGCGGATGACTTCACCTTCAACTATGGCTGGACTTATAACCGTCTCGACCGTGGCTACTTCCCAACGGAAGGTTCTCGCGTCAACCTGAACGGTAAAGTTACCGTGCCGGGTTCCGATAACGAGTTCTATAAGGTCACTCTGGATACCGCGTCCTACTTCCCGATCGATGACGATCATAAGTGGGTGGTTCTGGGTCGTACCCGTTGGGGCTATGGTGATGGCTTAGGTGGCAAAGAACTGCCATTCTATGAAAACTTCTATGCGGGTGGTTCCAGCACCGTTCGTGGCTTCCAGTCCAACAACATTGGTCCGAAAGCGGTTTACTACGGCGGGAACGACAAAGATAACTGCGATAAGTCCTCCTCATCTGAAGTCTGTAGTTCTGATGATGCGGTGGGCGGTAACGCGATGGCCGTTGCCAGCCTGGAGTTCATCACCCCAACGCCGTTTATCAGTGATAAATACGCGAACTCCGTCCGTACGTCCTTCTTCTGGGATGCCGGTACGGTGTGGGATACCAACTGGGAGAATACGGCCCAGATGCGTGCGGCAGGTGTTCCAGACTACAGCGATCCGAGCAATATTCGCATGTCTGCCGGTATCGCATTACAATGGATGTCACCGCTGGGGCCGTTGGTCTTCTCTTACGCCCAGCCGTTTAAGAAATATGATGGAGATAAGTCGGAGCAATTCCAGTTTAACATTGGTAAAACCTGGTAATAATCCGCTGCAAAGGAATGCGTTGGCAGTGTAGCGCTGACAACTGGCGATCGGTAAACGGTCGCCTTGCCACGCAAAGAACGGTACCTTCTGGTGCCAATGGGATGGTAAGGAGTTAATTGTGAAAAAGTGGTTATTAGCTGCAGGTCTCGGTTTAGCGATGGCAACTTCTGCTCAGGCAGCAGACAAAATTGCAATCGTCAACATGGGTAATTTGTTCCAGCAGGTTGCACAGAAAACTGGTGTTTCTGCGACTCTGGAAAACGAATTCAAAGGCCGTGCAAGCGAACTGCAGGGTATGGAAAACGATCTTCAGTCCAAAATGCAGCGTCTGCAGCGTGATGGTTCTACCATGAAAGCAAGCGACCGCAGCAAACTGGAAAAAGACGTAATGGCTCAGCGCCAGGCGTTCTCCCAGAAAGCGCAGGCTTTCGAGCAGGATCGTCAGCGTCGTTCTAACGAAGAACGTGGCAAGCTGGTGACTCGCATTCAGACCGCTGTTAAAGCAGTGGCTGCCGATCAGAGCATCGATCTGGTTGTTGATGCGAACGCCGTTGCTTTCAACAGCAGCGATGTTAAAGACATCACCGCTGATGTTCTGAAACAGGTTAAATAAGTAATGCCTTCAATTCGACTGGCTGATTTAGCTCAGCAGTTGGATGCAGAATTACACGGTGATGGCGATATCGTCATCACCGCTGTTGCGTCCATGCAATCTGCTAAAGCTGGCACGATTACCTTCATGGTAAGCCCTAAGTACCGTGAGCAACTGGCTCAATGCCAGGCGTCAGCTGTTGTTCTGACGCAGGACGATCTTCCGTTTGCCACTAGCGCGGCACTGGTAGTGAAAAATCCCTACCTGACGTATGCACGCATGGCTCAAATTCTTGATACCACGCCGCAGCCGGCCCAGGACATTGCTGCCAGTGCAGCGATTGATCCGACGGCGCAGTTGGGTAACAACGTCGCCGTGGGCGCTAATGCGGTTATTGAGTCCGGCGTCGTGCTGGGCGATAACGTCGTCATTGGCCCGGGTTGCTTCGTTGGGAAAAATACGAAAATCGGCGCGGGGACCCGTTTATGGGCCAATGTGTCCGTTTATCATGAAGTTGAAATTGGCGAAAATTGCCTCGTCCAGTCCAGCACCGTGATTGGTTCTGATGGCTTTGGTTACGCTAACGATCGGGGTAATTGGGTTAAGATCCCACAACTGGGTCGCGTTATCATTGGCGATCGCGTGGAGATCGGCGCCTGTACCACCATTGACCGTGGCGCGCTGGACGATACCATCATCGGCAATGGTGTTATCATCGATAACCAGTGTCAGATTGCGCATAACGTTGTGATTGGCGACAATACCGCGGTTGCGGGGGGCGTCATCATGGCTGGCAGCCTGAAAATTGGCCGTTATTGTATGATTGGCGGCGCAAGCGTGATTAATGGCCACATGGAAATATGCGACAAGGTGACGGTGACGGGTATGGGCATGGTAATGCGTCCCATCACTGAACCTGGCGTCTATTCCTCAGGCATTCCGCTGCAACCCAACAAGGTATGGCGTAAAACAGCAGCTCTGGTGATGAACATTGATGATATGAGCAAGCGCCTCAAGTCCCTTGAGCGCAAGATCGATCAACAAGACTAAGCGTCATCCGTTTAACGCTATTTTTCCCGGCCTGTCGGCTTTCTAATAAACCGGCAGGCCGTGTTATTATTGTTATCAGTACATTTTGACAGGAAGAGTATTTTGACTACTGACACTCATACTCTGCATATTGAAGAGATTTTAGAACTTCTGCCGCACCGCTACCCGTTTCTGCTGGTAGACCGTGTGCTGGACTTTGAAGAAGGTCGTTTTCTGCGCGCAGTGAAAAATGTTTCCGTGAATGAGCCGTTCTTCCAGGGACACTTCCCGGGGAAACCCATCTTCCCGGGCGTGTTGATCCTCGAAGCTATGGCACAGGCTACCGGTATTCTGGCGTTTAAAAGCGTTGGTAAACTGGAGCCAGGTGAACTGTATTACTTCGCGGGTATCGATGAAGCACGCTTTAAGCGTCCTGTCGTGCCTGGTGATCAGATGATCATGGAAGTCACTTTTGAAAAAACGCGTCGTGGCCTGACTCGCTTCAAAGGCGTAGCGCTGGTTGACGGCAAAGTTGTTTGCGAAGCGACAATGATGTGTGCTCGTAGCCGGGAGTCCTGATACGTGATTGATAAATCCGCCTTTATTCATCCTACCGCCATTGTGGAAGTGGGTGCCATCATTGGTGCTAACGCCCACATTGGTCCGTTTTGTATTGTTGGACCCCATGTCGAAATTGGTGAGGGTACAGTACTGAAATCTCACGTTGTGGTGAATGGTCACACGACCATCGGCTGCAATAACGAGATCTATCAGTTCGCCTCCATCGGCGAAGTTAACCAGGATCTTAAATATGCTGGTGAGTCGACCCGTGTGGAAATCGGCGATCGTAACCGTATTCGCGAAAGCGTCACCATTCATCGTGGAACAGTACAGGGTGGTGGGTTGACGAAGGTGGGCAGCGATAACCTGTTTATGGTTAATGCGCATATCGCGCACGACTGTACCGTGGGTGACCGCTGTATTCTTGCCAACAATGCCACGCTGGCAGGACACGTATCGGTTGATGACTTCGCAATTATTGGCGGCATGACCGCAGTCCATCAGTTCTGCATCATTGGTGCGCACGTGATGGTCGGTGGATGCTCCGGTGTGGCGCAGGACGTCCCACCTTATGTGATTGCGCAGGGCAACCATGCCACGCCGTTTGGCGTGAACATCGAAGGCCTCAAGCGTCGTGGTTTTAGCCGCGAAGCGATTACTGCCATCCGCAACGCGTACAAACTGCTGTACCGTAGCGGTAAAACGCTGGAAGAGGCGAAGCCGGAAATTGCCGAACTGGCGAAAAAGCACCCGGAAGTGAACGCGTTCATGGAATTCTTTGACCGTTCCACGAGGGGTCTGATTCGTTAATGGTCGACAGTCGTCCGCTTACGATAGCCCTGGTCGCCGGAGAAACCTCCGGCGATATTCTTGGTGCAGGTCTCATCCGCGCGCTGAAGGCGCGTGTCCCTGACGCACGCTTTGTGGGCGTTGCTGGCCCGCTGATGCAGGCCGAAGGCTGTGAAGCCTGGTACGAAATGGAAGAGCTGGCCGTGATGGGCATCGTTGAGGTGCTGGGGCGGTTACGCCGTTTACTGCATATTCGTGCCGATCTCACCCGCCGCTTTACCGAGCTCAAACCCGATGTCTTTGTCGGTATTGATGCGCCTGATTTCAACATTACCCTCGAAGGGAATCTGAAAAAGCAGGGCATTAAAACCATTCACTACGTCAGTCCGTCCGTCTGGGCGTGGCGACAGAAACGTGTTTTCAAAATTGGGCGGTCCACCAACCTGGTGCTGGCTTTCCTGCCTTTCGAAAAAGCGTTTTACGATAAATTCAATGTTCCGTGCCGTTTTATCGGACATACCATGGCGGATGCGATGCCGCTGGATCCGGATAAAAACGCGGCGCGTGACGTGCTGGGTATCCCGCATGATGCGCACTGTCTGGCACTGCTGCCGGGCAGTCGTGGCGCAGAAGTGGAGATGCTTAGCGCGGACTTCCTGAAAACCGCGCAAATTCTGCGCAATACGTATCCCGATCTCGAAGTGGTTGTGCCGCTGGTTAATGCTAAACGCCGGGAGCAGTTTGAGCGTATTAAAGCCGAGGTTGCACCGGATCTCCACATTCATCTGTTGGATGGAAAAGGCCGTGAGGCGATGGTTGCGAGCAATGCCGCGCTGCTGGCCTCCGGTACGGCAGCCCTGGAGTGCATGCTGGCAAAATGCCCGATGGTGGTAGGCTATCGCATGAAGCCGTTCACGTTCTGGCTGGCAAAACGTCTGGTGAAAACGGAGTATGTCTCCCTGCCAAACCTGCTTGCCGGGCGCGAGCTGGTGAAAGAACTGCTGCAGGATGAGTGTCAGCCTCAGGCGTTGGCCGATGCGTTGTTACCGCTGCTCGCCAACGGCAAGACCAGCCACCAGATGCATGATACGTTCCGCGAACTGCATCAGCAGATCCGCTGTAATGCCGATGAGCAAGCGGCTGATGCGGTGCTGGAGTTAGCAAAATGATGGAATTTGTTTATCCTCACACCCACCTTGTGGCGGGCGTGGACGAAGTCGGTCGTGGTCCGTTAGTGGGGGCTGTAGTGACCGCTGCGGTGATCCTCGATCCGGCCCGTCCGATTATCGGGCTGAACGACTCTAAAAAATTGTCCGAAAAGCGGCGACTGGCGCTGTTTAGTGAGATTCAGGAGAAGGCGCTGGCCTGGAGCCTTGGACGTGCTGAGCCGCATGAAATAGACGAGCTGAATATTCTGCATGCCACGATGCTGGCGATGCAGCGTGCGGTCGCAGGTCTGAAAATTGCGCCTGAATATGTCCTGATTGACGGCAACCGCTGTCCGGCATTGCCCATGCCTTCCATGGCGGTTGTCAAAGGCGATAGTCGGGTCGCGGAAATCAGCGCAGCTTCTATTATTGCCAAAGTGACACGCGACGCCGAAATGGCCGCGCTGGATCTCACTTACCCTCAGTATGGCTTCGCCCAGCATAAGGGCTATCCTACAGCTTTCCATCTGGAAAGACTGGCTGAACATGGCGCAACCGAACATCACCGGCGCAGTTTTGGCCCGGTGAAACGCGCGCTGGGACGGGTGTCCTGAATCAATACGCAAGCAATTAAGTAACGCGGAATCTGAAGATGGCTGAACCACGTTTCGTACACCTGCGGGTGCATAGCGACTACTCCATGATCGATGGGCTGGCGAAGACCGGGCCGCTGGTAAAAAAGGCGGCCTCTCTTGGCATGCCTGCGCTGGCGATCACCGATTTTACCAACCTGTGTGGCCTGGTGAAGTTCTACGGAACGGCGCATGGCGCGGGGATGAAGCCGATCGTCGGCGCTGATTTTCACGTGCAGAGCGATCTCATCGGCGATGAAATGACGCAAATCTCCGTGCTGGCGATGAACAACACGGGATATCAAAACCTCACGCTGCTTATCTCAAAAGCCTATCAGCGCGGTTATGGCGCGTTAGGGCCGTGGATCGATCGCGACTGGCTGGCGGAGCTGAACGAAGGGCTGCTGCTAATCTCAGGCGGCCGTATGGGTGACGTCGGCAAATCCCTGTTGCGTGGCAATATGGCGCTGGTGGATCAGTGTGTGTCGTTCTATGAAGAGCACTTCCCGGATCGTTATTATCTGGAATTGATCCGTACCGGCCGTCCGGATGAAGAGCGCTATCTCCATGCCGCCGTGGCGCTGGCTGAAGAGCGTGGGTTGCCTGTGGTTGCCACCAACGATGTGCGCTTCCTTGAGGCCGGTGATTTTGACGCCCACGAAATTCGCGTAGCGATCCATGATGGCTTCACCCTTGACGATCCCAAACGTCCGCGCAATTACTCGTCGCAGCAGTATATGCGCAGCGAGGAGGAGATGTGCGAACTCTTCTCCGATATCCCGGAAGCGCTGGAAAACAGCGTTGAGATAGCCAAGCGTTGTAACGTTACCGTTCGCCTCGGCGAATACTTCCTGCCGCAGTTCCCGACGGGAGATATGACCACGGAAGACTTCCTGGTCATGAAATCAAAAGAAGGTCTGGAAGAGCGTCTGGCATTCCTCTTCCCGGATGAAGAAGAACGTAAAAAACGTCGCCCGGAGTATGACGAACGCCTGGATATTGAACTCCAGGTGATTAACCAGATGGGCTTCCCGGGCTACTTCCTGATCGTGATGGAGTTTATCCAGTGGTCGAAGGATAACGGCGTACCGGTCGGACCGGGCCGTGGCTCCGGTGCTGGCTCGCTGGTGGCCTATGCGCTTAAAATCACCGACCTCGATCCGCTGGAATTTGACCTGCTGTTCGAACGTTTTCTTAACCCGGAACGTGTTTCGATGCCCGACTTCGACGTCGACTTCTGCATGGAAAAACGTGACCAGGTTATTGAGCACGTGGCTGACATGTATGGCCGTGACGCGGTATCGCAGATTATTACCTTCGGTACGATGGCGGCAAAAGCGGTTATCCGCGACGTGGGCCGCGTGCTGGGGCATCCGTATGGTTTCGTCGATCGCATCTCTAAACTGGTGCCGCCCGATCCGGGCATGACGCTGGCGAAAGCCTTCGAAGCCGAGCCGCAGCTGCCGGAAATCTACGAAGCGGACGAAGAAGTCAAAGCGCTGATCGACATGGCGCGTAAGCTGGAAGGCGTGACGCGTAACGCCGGTAAGCATGCGGGTGGTGTGGTTATCGCCCCTACCAAAATCACCGATTTTGCGCCGCTCTACTGCGATGAAGCGGGCCAGCATCCGGTAACCCAGTTTGATAAGAACGACGTGGAATACGCCGGGCTGGTGAAGTTCGACTTCCTCGGTCTGCGTACGCTCACCATCATCAACTGGGCGCTGGAGATGATCAACGCCCGCCGCGAAAAGAACGGCGAACCGCCGCTGGATATCGCCGCTATCCCGCTGGATGACAAGAAAAGTTTCGACATGCTGCAGCGCTCGGAGACCACCGCGGTCTTCCAGCTTGAATCCCGCGGCATGAAAGATCTGATTAAGCGTCTGCAGCCTGACTGCTTCGAAGATATGATCGCACTGGTGGCGCTGTTCCGTCCGGGTCCGCTGCAGTCGGGGATGGTGGATAACTTTATCGACCGTAAGCACGGGCGCGAAGAGATTTCCTACCCGGACGTGCAATGGCAGCATGAAAGCCTGAAGCCGGTACTGGAGCCAACATACGGCATCATCCTGTATCAGGAACAGGTTATGCAGATTGCCCAGGTGCTCTCAGGCTATACGCTCGGCGGCGCGGACATGCTGCGTCGTGCGATGGGTAAGAAAAAGCCGGAGGAGATGGCCAAGCAGCGGTCCATCTTCGAAGACGGCGCGAAGAAAAACGGCATTGACGGCGAACTGGCGATGAAAATCTTCGACCTGGTGGAGAAATTCGCCGGGTACGGATTTAACAAATCCCACTCCGCCGCCTATGCTTTGGTTTCGTATCAGACGCTGTGGCTGAAAGCGCACTATCCCGCTGAGTTTATGGCGGCGGTAATGACCGCCGATATGGACAACACCGAGAAGGTCGTGGGGCTGGTGGACGAGTGCTGGCGTATGGGGCTGAAGATCCTGCCGCCGGATATCAACTCAGGCCTTTACCATTTCCACGTTAACGAGCACGGGGAAATTGTCTACGGGATCGGTGCGATCAAAGGCGTGGGCGAGGGGCCGATCGAGGCGATCATCGAAGCGCGTAACAACGGCGGTTATTTCCGCGAGCTGTTCGATCTGTGCGCCCGTACCGATACCAAAAAACTGAACCGCCGCGTACTGGAAAAACTGATCATGTCCGGCGCGTTCGACAGGCTGGGGCCGCACCGCGCGGCGCTGATGAACTCCCTCGGGGACGCCCTGAAAGCGGCGGATCAGCACGCCAAAGCGGAAGCCATTGGCCAGGCGGATATGTTCGGCGTGCTGGCGGAAGAGCCGGAGCAGATCGAACAGTCTTATGCCAACTGTCTGCCGTGGCCAGAACAGGTGGTGCTGGACGGTGAACGTGAAACGCTGGGCTTGTACCTGACGGGTCACCCGATCAACCAGTACATTAAAGAAATTGAGCGCTATGTCGGAGGCTATCGGCTGAAAGACATGCATCCGACAGAACGTGGTAAAATCACCACGGCTGCGGGGCTCGTGATTGCTGCAAGGGTTATGGTCACCAAGCGCGGCAATCGTATCGGCATCTGTACGTTGGATGACCGTTCCGGGCGTCTGGAGGTGATGTTGTTCACCGACGCGCTGGATAAATACCAGCAATTGCTGGAAAAAGACCGCATACTTATCGTCAGCGGACAGGTCAGCTTTGATGACTTCAGTGGGGGGCTTAAAATGACCGCCCGCGAAGTGATGGACATTGACGAAGCCCGGGAAAAATATGCTCGCGGGCTTGCTATCTCGCTGACGGACAGGCAAATTGATGACCAGCTTTTAAACCGACTCCGTCAGTCTCTGGAACCCCACCGCTCGGGGACAATTCCAGTACATCTCTACTATCAGAGGGCGGATGCACGTGCGCGGTTGCGCTTTGGTGCAACGTGGCGTGTCTCTCCGAGCGATCGTTTACTGAACGATCTCCGTGGCCTCATTGGTTCGGAGCAGGTGGAACTGGAGTTTGACTAATACAGGAATACTATGAGTCTGAATTTCCTTGATTTCGAACAGCCGATTGCTGAGCTGGAAGCGAAAATCGATTCTCTGACAGCGGTAAGCCGTCAGGATGAAAAACTGGATATTAACATCGACGAAGAAGTGCATCGTCTGCGCGAAAAAAGCGTAGAGCTGACGCGCAAAATCTTTGCCGATCTCGGCGCATGGCAGGTAGCCCAGCTGGCACGCCACCCGCAGCGTCCGTACACCCTGGATTATGTCCGCCTGGCGTTTGACGAATTTGACGAACTGGCAGGCGATCGCGCATACGCTGACGACAAAGCTATCGTTGGCGGTATCGCGCGTCTGGACGGACGCCCGGTGATGATCATTGGTCATCAGAAAGGTCGTGAAACCAAAGAGAAAATCCGTCGTAACTTTGGTATGCCCGCACCGGAAGGTTACCGTAAAGCCCTGCGTCTGATGGAGATGGCTGAGCGTTTTAATATGCCAATCATCACCTTTATTGACACCCCGGGGGCATACCCTGGCGTGGGCGCGGAAGAACGCGGTCAGTCTGAAGCTATCGCACGTAACCTGCGTGAGATGTCCCGTCTGAAGGTACCGGTCATTTGTACCGTTATTGGTGAAGGCGGTTCCGGCGGCGCGCTGGCGATTGGCGTGGGCGATAAAGTGAATATGCTGCAGTACAGCACCTATTCCGTTATCTCCCCGGAAGGCTGTGCGTCCATTCTGTGGAAAAGTGCCGACAAAGCGCCTCTGGCTGCAGAAGCGATGGGCATCATTGCGCCACGCCTGAAAGAGCTGAAGCTTATTGATTCCATCATTCCGGAACCGCTGGGTGGTGCGCATCGCAAGCCGGAAGCGATGGCGGCTTCCCTGAAAGCGCAGCTGCTGGCTGACCTGGCGGATCTTGATGTGCTGAGCACAGAGGATCTCCTCAATCGTCGTTACCAGCGTCTGATGACCTACGGTTACGCGTAAGCTTCACCATTATCTGAAAAGCCGCACAATGTTGCGGCTTTTTTTATACCTGCCGTTTACCTTAACTATGCTTAGCTAATGTTTTTCAAGGAGGTAAACCGTGAACATCATTGCCATTATGGGGCCGCACGGCGTCTTCTATAAAGACGAGCCCATCAAGGAGCTGGAGCAGGCCCTGCAGGCGCGCGGGTATCAGCTGATCTGGCCGCACAACAGCGCTGACCTGCTGAAGTTCATCGAGCACAACCCGCGTATCTGTGGGGTGATCTTCGACTGGGATGAATATGACCTCGAACTGTGCAGCGATATCAACAAGCTGAACGAATACCTCCCGCTGTACGCATTTATTAATACCCACTCGACCATGGACGTCAGCGCCAATGATATGCGTATGGCGCTGTGGTTCTTTGAATATTCGCTCGGCGTTGCGGAAGATATTGCGACCCGTATTCAACAATATACCGGTGAATATCTCGAAAATATTACCCCGCCGTTTACCCGCGCACTCTTCACCTATGTGAAGGAGGGCAAATATACCTTCTGTACGCCGGGCCATATGGCGGGGACAGCCTATCAAAAGAGCCCGGTGGGCTGCCTGTTCTACGACTTCTTCGGTGGCAACACGCTGAAAGCGGACGTATCCATTTCAGTCACTGAACTGGGCTCTCTGCTCGATCACACCGGCCCGCATCTTGAAGCCGAAGAGTACATCGCCCGCACCTTTGGTGCCGAGCAGAGCTATATGGTCACCAACGGTACTTCGACCTCGAACAAAATCGTCGGGATGTACGCTGCACCTGCTGGCAGCACTCTGCTGATTGACCGTAACTGCCATAAATCGCTGGCACACTTGCTCATGATGAGCGACGTCGTACCGCTCTGGCTGTCGCCCACGCGAAACGCGCTGGGTATTCTAGGCGGTATTCCACGGCGCGAGTTTACGCATGACGCCATTGAAAGCAAGGTTGCGGCCGTCCCCGGTGCAAGCTGGCCTGTCCATGCGGTGATCACCAATTCAACCTATGACGGTCTGCTGTACAACACGGACTGGATCAAAAAGACGCTGGACGTGCCGTCGATCCACTTCGATTCCGCATGGGTACCGTACACCAATTTCCACCCGATTTACGCAGGGAAAAGCGGCATGAGCGGTGAACGCGTACCGGGTAAAGTGTTCTTCGAAACGCAGTCGACGCACAAAATGCTGGCGGCGTTTTCTCAGGCTTCGCTTATTCACATCAAAGGCGAGTACGATGAAGAGACCTTTAACGAAGCCTTTATGATGCACACCACTACCTCACCGAGCTATCCGCTGGTGGCTTCCATTGAAACGGCGGCGGCGATGCTACGCGGTAATCCGGGCAAACGTCTTATTAATCGTTCAGTGGAGAGGGCGCTGCATTTCCGCAAAGAAGTTCAGCGGTTAAAAGAGGAAGCCGACGGCTGGTTCTTTGATATCTGGCAGCCGGAAGAGATTGATGAGGCGGCGTGCTGGCCGGTTTCACCCGGTGAAGGCTGGCATGGCTTCCGGGATGCCGATGGCGATCACATGTTCCTCGATCCGGTAAAAGTGACGATCCTGACGCCGGGTATGGATGAACAGGGCAGGATGAGCGATGAGGGGATCCCGGCCGCGCTGGTGGCGAAGTTCCTTGATGAACGGGGCGTGGTAGTGGAAAAAACGGGCCCCTATAACCTCCTGTTCCTCTTCAGCATTGGGATTGATAAGACCCGGGCGATGGGGCTGTTGCGCGGCCTGATGGAGTTTAAGCGCGCCTACGATCTCAACCTGCGGGTGAAGAATATGCTGCCGGATCTCTACGCGGAGGATCCTGATTTCTACCGCAATATGCGCATTCAGGATCTGGCCCAGGGGATCCACAGGCTGATCCGTCAGCACGATCTGCCGCGCCTCATGCTTCAGGCTTTTGATGTCTTGCCCGAGATGAAACTCACGCCGCACAACGCCTGGCAGCGCCAGGTGAAAGGGGAGGTTGAAACCGTCGAGCTGGAAAACCTGGTCGGACGCGTATCGGCTAACATGATCCTGCCTTATCCACCGGGCGTACCGCTCCTGATGCCAGGAGAGATGATTACCGAAGCGAGCCGGGCCGTGCTCGATTTCCTGCTGATGCTCTGTTCAGTAGGACGTCACTACCCGGGTTTTGAGACGGATATTCACGGGGCGAAGCGCGATGAAAACGGTGTTTACTGGGTGCGAGTCCTAAAATAAAGGTGACCGCTTGCCAGGTACGGGTTTTCGGTTGTAACGTTCAGGCATCATAAAAAGGAGAAGCTATGCTGGGTTTAAAACAGGTTCACCATATTGCGATCATTGCGACCGATTACGCGAAAAGTAAGGCCTTCTACTGCGATATCCTCGGTTTTACGCTGATGAGCGAGGCGTACCGTGAGGAGCGTGACTCCTGGAAGGGCGATCTGGCGTTGAACGGGCAATATGTGATTGAGCTGTTCTCTTTTCCTTTTCCGCCTGCGCGTCCGTCCCGCCCGGAGGCCTGTGGGCTGCGTCATCTGGCCTTCAGCGTTGATGACCTGGATAACGCAGTCAAACATCTGGAAGCGCACGGCGTCGCGTGCGAGGCGATCCGTGTCGATCCGTTCACCGACAAGCGTTTTACCTTTTTCAACGATCCGGACGGTTTGCCGCTGGAGCTTTACCAGCAGTAATGTTTGTCCTGTGTGATAATGCCCGCTCCGTTCGGGCATTTTTTATGTGTAATTTCCTATGACCTTACCCGCAATCGCACAAGCCGTTTCACCCTACCGCCAGCTGCTGGTGGGGTTTAGCGGTGGTCTGGATTCCACCGTTCTGCTCCATCGTCTTAAATGCTGGCGCGACCAGGAACCCGATGTCGAGCTTCGGGCAATGCATATTCATCATGGATTAAGTCCTCACGCAGAGGCGTGGGTGGCGCACTGTGAAGCCTTGTGTGCAGCCTGGGCAATCCCACTGCTTGTGGAGCGCGTCACGCTTAAGGATGAGGGGCTGGGCGTTGAGGCGCAGGCGCGTAAAGCCCGCTATGCTGCGTTTGCCGGCGCGCTACAGCCTGGCGAAGCGTTGGTCACGGCCCAGCATCTGGATGACCAGTGCGAAACCTTTTTGCTGGCGCTTAAGCGGGGCAGCGGGCCGGCGGGGCTTTCAGCCATGCCGGAGCGGGCTGAGTTTGCCGGGACGCAATTACTGCGCCCACTGCTTGGCGAAACGCGTGCGTCGCTGGAAGCCTGGGCACGAGAACATCAACTGAACTGGATTGACGATGATAGCAACCAGGATGACGGCTATGACCGTAACTTTCTGCGTTTGCGCGTTCTCCCGCTTTTGCGCGAGCGCTGGCCGCATTTTGCCGATGCGACAGCAAGAAGCGCCATACTGTGCGCAGAACAGGAATCATTGCTCGATGAGCTGTTAAGTGAAGAGCTGGCTGAACTGATCTCTGAAAATGGGGCGCTGGCAATTGCACCGCTGCAAGGGAGAAGCCCGGTACGTCGCGCCGCACTGTTACGACGCTGGCTGGCCTCGCATCACGCGGTGATGCCGTCGCGGGCAATGCTGAGCCGCATCTGGGACGAAGTCGCCCTGGCGCGGGAAGATGCTGCTCCTTGCGTACACCTGAACGGTTTTGACGTAAGACGCTTTAAAGGTGAGCTCTGGTGGGTAAAATCGATGCCCTCACTCACTGATGTGGTGCTCGACTGGTCTTCCCCTGACGCACCGCTGATATTGCCCTGTGAGATCGGGCGTGTAACTCTGGTGCCGTCTGGGCATGTGCGACTGCCTGCGTCAGAAGAGCCGGTAACCGTTCGCTTTAAGGCTGGCGGCATGCTGCATATCGTTGGGCGTAACGGGGGACGCAAGCTTAAGAAGATCTGGCAGGAGTGCAACGTGCCGCCATGGCTGCGCGACACCACGCCGCTGCTGTTTTACGGTGAAACGCTGATTGCTGCTGCGGGTGTGTTCATCACGGAAGCGGGGTGGTCGGAAGAGGGCGTCAGTTTTGAGTGGCAGAAAGCGTAACGGGCAGCCAGGCTGCCCGTTAGTCTCATCAGGATTCGCTCACCACGACGGTGCCGATTTGCGGGTGGCTGAAGCTGGCAATTTTATCCAGACGCAGCTCACGCGTCGCCCCGCCATCTTCCACTACCAGATATTCCACATTCTTACGTGAAACCAGATCGCTGGCTTTCGCCTTCAACACTTCGCCATCTTTTAGCTCCAGCGTCAGTATTAAATGATGCTGGCAGGCGAGTTCGAGGTTGTCATAGTCATCACAATTGATGGGTTGATAGGTATCATTCATCGACATAATCGCTCACCAGTAAATTCGCCGCAGCATACGCTGCTTTTTCCCTGACCGACTCTGAAAGGCTCTCATCAGAGGCCACTTCATTAAGCACTTTCAATACACAGCCCAACGCGTCCGGGACATACCCCAGATCTCCGCTGGCGATTTCCGCATACCGTTTGCGAATTAACTCACAATAATTGTTCACATCCCCTCCCGCCAGCGCACTGACTTACTGTGAGATCTCATTAAGCCTACGAAGATAAACTCGGTTTAGCAAGGTGACTATACCATACTCATTTAAGCAATATCAGAGCCTTGATAGTGGTGTATTTATCACCCCGTAACAGCCTTTTGCCGCTGTTTTCGCTACAATGTGCGCCTGAATCGAATGGAGTTCTCTCATGGCGCTGAAAGCGACAATTTATAAAGCAGTGGTCAATGTGGCCGATCTTGATCGCAACCAGTTTCTGGATGCGTCGCTGACCCTGGCTCGCCACCCTTCCGAAACCCAGGAGCGCATGATGCTGCGTCTGCTGGCGTGGATTAAGTACGCCGACGAGCGGCTGCAATTTACCCGTGGGCTAAGCGCTGAAGATGAGCCTGAAGCCTGGCTGCGCAACGACCATCTGGGTATCGATTTGTGGATCGAACTTGGTCTGCCGGATGAACGCAGAATGAAGAAGGCCTGCACGCAATCCGCAGAAGTGGCCTTATTCGCATATAATCAGCGCGCTGCAGAGATTTGGTGGCAGCAAAACAAGAGCAAGTGCGCACAGTTTAAAAATCTTACGGTCTGGTATCTGGATGATGAGCAGCTGGCGCAGCTGAGCGAATTCGCTGGCCGGACCATGGTTTTGCAGGCGACGATTCAGGATGGTGCCATCTGGCTCTCTGATTCTCAGAATAATCTGGAAATTCATTTAACGGCGTGGCAGCCCGCGTCATGATCGTCTTGTCCCGAAACGTCAGCATCCCTGACAGCGAGCTGGAGATCACCGCCATCCGTGCGCAGGGGGCTGGCGGGCAGCACGTCAACAAGGCGTCGACGGCTATCCATTTGCGTTTTGACATTCGGGCTTCAAGCCTGCCAGAGTATTACAAAGAAAGCCTGCTCGCCGCCAGCCATCACCTCATTACCAGCGATGGCGTGATGGTGATTAAAGCTCAGGAATACCGCAGCCAGGAGTTAAACCGGGAAGCGGCAATAGCCAGGCTGGTGGCGGTCATCAAAGAATTAACGACGGTACAAAAAAGCCGTCGGGCCACGCGGCCAACCCGCGCATCGAAAGAGCGCCGGCTGTCCTCGAAGGCTCAGAAATCCACAGTGAAAGCACTACGCGGTAAAGTTCGTCGCCCGACAGAGTGACGAAAGGGAACACAATTTTCATAAGGAATTCATTGTGAAAAAAGCATTATTGTCAGCGCTGGCGGTGAGTACGCTGTTTGCGCTTTTTGGGTGTAACAACCGTTCTGAAACGCAGGTTTTGCAGCCCGCGCAGAATGAAGAGTTAAAGCCGATGCAGCAGAGCTGGCGCGGTGTATTGCCTTGCGCAGACTGTGAGGGTATTGAAACCTCTCTGTTCCTGCAAAAAGACGGAACCTGGGTGATGAATCAGCGCTATCAGGGCGCGAAAGAACCTTCGTCATTTGCCTCTTACGGGACATGGGCGCGAACGGCGGAGAAGCTGGTTCTGACGGATACCGCCGGCGAGAAAACGTATTTCCGCGCCAAAGGCGAGGGGATGGAGATGCTGGATCGCGAAGGCAATCCTATCGAATCCCAGTTCAACTATACGCTGGCGCCGGTAAAAGCGGCCCTGCCTGCGACGCCAATGGCAATGCGGGGAATGTATTTCTACATGGCGGATGCGGCGATATTCACCGACTGCGCAACCGGCAGGAAAGTCAGCGTGGCAAACAATGCTCAGCTTGAACGCGATTATGCCGTGGCGCGTGGCAATGACAGTAAGCCGGTATTACTGACGGTTGACGGTCACTTTACGCTGGAGCCCAACCCGGATAGCGGAGAGATGGTGAAAACGCTGGTGGCAGATAAAGACGCGAAGTTTGTCGCGGGCAAAGACTGTAACAGCAAATAAGCTGACGTTGAGCCATTAAAAAACCCCGCCTGAGCGGGGTTTTTTGTTTAGCCCTTGATGGCTTTAACCAGGTAATCAAGAATGTCGCCGGTCTTGATCATCTGTTTTTCGCCGCTGCGACGGTATTTGTATTCAATCTCGTCGCTGTCCAGGTTACGGTCGCCGATGACGACAGTGTGCGGAATACCGATCAGTTCCATATCGGCAAACATCACGCCTGGACGCTCTTTACGGTCGTCCATCAGCACTTCGATACCCTGAGCGCGCAGCTCGGCGTACAGTTTCTCGGCCAGCTCCTGCACACGGTAAGATTTGTGCATGTTCATTGGCAGAATAGCCACCTGGAACGGCGCGATGTTGTCCGGCCAGACGATGCCACGCTCGTCGTAGTTCTGCTCAATCGCCGCAGCCACCACACGCGTCACCCCGATACCGTAGCAACCCATGGTCAGGATCTGGTTACGGCCATCTTCACCCTGAACCGCGGCGTTCAGTGCACGAGAGTATTTGTCACCCAACTGGAAGATGTGACCGACTTCGATACCGCGCTTGATCATCAGAGTACCCTGGCCATCCGGGCTTGGATCGCCTGCGACCACGTTACGGATGTCTGCCACTTCAGGGGTTGCGACGTCGCGATCCCAGTTGATGCCGAAGTAGTGTTTACCGTCGATGTTCGCGCCCGCGGAGAAATCGCTCATCGCGGCTACCGTGCGGTCAATAACCACAGGTACTGGCATATTCACCGGACCCAGCGAGCCTGGACCTGCATTTACCACGGCACGGATTTCCGCTTCCGTTGCGAAGGTCAGCGGGCTGGCGACCTGCGGCAGCTTCTCTGCTTTCACTTCGTTCAGCTCGTGATCGCCACGTACCAGCAGGGCTACCAGCGGGTAAGCGCTTCCTTCGGTGGATTTCACCAGCAGCGTTTTCACGGTTTTTTCGACAGGCAGGTTGAACTGCTCAACCAGCTCGGCAATGGTTTTCGCGTTTGGCGTATCTACCAGCGTCATTTCCTGCGTTGCGGCAGCACGAGGTTCTTTTGGTGCCAGTGCTTCTGCAAACTCGATATTCGCCGCGTAGTCAGATGAGTCAGAGAAGATCACATCGTCTTCACCGCTCTGTGCCAGCACCTGGAATTCATGGGATGCGCTACCGCCGATGGAGCCGGTATCGGCCTGCACAGCACGGAAATCCAGTCCCATGCGGGAGAAGATTTTGCTGTATGCCTCGTACATTTTGTCGTAGGTCTCTTGCAGGGATTCCTGAGAGGTATGGAAAGAGTAGGCGTCTTTCATCAGGAATTCGCGAGAACGCATTACGCCGAAACGTGGGCGAACTTCGTCACGGAATTTGGTCTGGATCTGGAAGAAGTTCAGCGGCAGCTGTTTGTAAGAGCTCAGCTCATTACGAATCAGGTCGGTGATGACTTCTTCATGCGTTGGGCCGAGAACGAACGGACGCTCGCCACGATCGACAAAGCGCAGCAGTTCAGGACCATACTGTTCCCAACGACCGCTCTCCTGCCACAGGTCAGCGGGCTGAACCACAGGCATGGACACCTCGATAGCACCGGCGTTGTTCATCTCTTCACGCACGATGTTTTCGACTTTTTTCAGGACGCGCACGCCGGTCGGCAGCCAGGTGTATAACCCGGAGGCCAGCTTGCGGATCATCCCGGCGCGCAGCATCAGCTGATGGCTGATCACTTCGGCGTCGGCAGGCGTCTCCTTCAGAGTGGAGAGCAGATATTGGCTAGTACGCATGTTGTTACGGTTCCATTTCGACGATTGGAACAGGCTGAAACACCAGCCTGACACAAAAAAAGTGGTTTAGTTTACCAGTGTGGCAAAGATGCCAAAAGAGAGGAGAACAAAATTACCTGGGTTCAAGAGCAAACACTTCAAAACCTGCCCCG
Organism: Enterobacter sp. K16B; assembly: GCF_020216105.1. Taxonomy (NCBI): domain Bacteria; kingdom Pseudomonadati; phylum Pseudomonadota; class Gammaproteobacteria; order Enterobacterales; family Enterobacteriaceae; genus Enterobacter; species Enterobacter sp. K16B. Next base: position 4,578 of record NZ_JAIWJZ010000060.1, on the reverse strand, counting down.
GTGACGCGCCAGCGAACGTTAAAATCGAGCAGCCAGACGGCGTACGTTTTTCCTGCTTCCTCTTCTTTACGGTAGGCCGGACGGGGGTCCTGCGCCAGCACTTCGGTGATGAAATTCCGCAAACGAGGATAGCGTTTCTCCAGCTGACTGAGCTGCGAGTCTATCTCAGGGGTAAACCAGACCGGCATATCCGCCTGGGGAGCATCCTGAGCATAACTTGCGCGCGCGTTCGGGAGGGCTTCGGCAAAAGGCAAATAGGGTTTGATGTCGATAACCGGCGTGCCGTCGACCAGATCCAGGCTACCCAACTCGAGTACCACCTGATCTTTCTGGCAACGTATGCCTTTCAGCTCAACCAGCGACATGCCAACCGGGTTTGGACGGAAAGTCGAGCGAGTCGCAAACACGCCCATTCTCGCATTTCCGCCAAGACGAGGAGGACGCACGGTAGGACGCCAGCCGCCTTCCATCGTCTGGTGAAACACGAACACCACCCAGAGATGGCTAAAGGCATCGAGCCCGCGCACCGCATCAGCCTGATTGTAAGGGGCTATCAGGTGAAGCTCGCCGCTACCGCTGGTAACAAGACCGGGCTGGCGGGGCACGGCGAACTTCTCTTTATAAGGAGAGTGGATAATGCCTATCTGTTCGAACTGAAATGCACTCATTTCGCCGTAATGTTCAGCGCAGATCCGATGCAGACCGCCTGACGGTAGCAGCCTGGTGTGCCGCTGGTCACTTCGCAGCTGTGCAGCAGGACCGCATTGGCTTTCATTTTTGCCGCGTTAATCTGCATACGTTTACGCGCGGTCGGAATATTCGGTGGTGAGTCCTGATTGGTCGCCTGACAAGATTCACCGCTCACTTCACCCAGCTCACGGAACGGTTTACCAACGAGTTCGTCCGCCTTCGTGATGATGCGAACTGGCGCAGCGCGAACCACTTTCGGTTTCGCAGGCTCGGTTTTTGGCGGGGTTGCCGTGCTTTGAACAGGTTCAACGGGAGATCTGCTTAGCATAGAACAGCCGCTCAGCATGAGTGCTAAAAGACAGATCGGTAAAGCACGCATAATATTTCCTCAATGGATAATCAAAACGTCAGATATTGAATCAGTTGCCTGCACAAATGACAAGACGGGCATAAGCCCGTCCTGATGATATTACACTGAGGTGAGATTACCAGCCTTTAACCGCGCCGCCGTTAAACACTTTGTTGGCTTCCTGGTAAACTTCTTCAGACTGATAGGCCTGAACGAACTTTTTCACGTTTTCCGCGTCTTTGTTGTCTTCGCGAGTCACGATCAGGTTTACGTATGGGGAGTCTTTATCCTCAACGAAGATACCGTCTTTCGCTGGCGTCAGGCCAATCTGGCTGGCGTAGGTGGTGTTGATAACGGCCAGCGCAATCTGCGCATCATCCAGGGAACGTGGCAGCTGAGGCGCTTCCAGTTCCACAATTTTCAGATTTTTCGGGTTCTCGGTTACATCCAGAACGGTCGGCAGCAGGCCCACACCGTCTTTCAGTTTGATCAGGCCCACTTTCTGCAGGAGCAGCAGGGAACGGCCGAGGTTGGTTGGGTCGTTTGGCACGGCAACCTGAGAGCCTGGCTGCAGCTCGTCCAGCGATTTAATTTTTTTGGAGTAACCGGCGATTGGATACACGAAGGTGTTGCCTACTGCCACCAGTTTATAGCCACGGTCTTTGATCTGCTGATCCAGGTAAGGCTTATGCTGGAAGGCGTTCGCATCGATATCGCCTTTGCTCAGCGCTTCGTTCGGCAGAACATAATCGTTAAAGGTCACCAGCTCAACGTCCAGACCATACTTCTCTTTTGCCACTTTCTGCGCGACTTCCGCGACCTGCTGTTCTGCACCCACGATAACGCCCACTTTAATGTGGTTCGGATCTTTTTCGTCCTGACCGCAACCCACCAGTGCCAGAGAGCCGATTAGCGCGCCTACTGCTGCAAGGGTCTTTAATTTAAACGCCATGTTTTATCCTTAACTCGTCGAGTTTGTGTTGTGTGTAACGTTATTTGTGCGTAACGGCCCGGACGATGCGATCGCCAGAGAACTGGATTAAATAAACCAGAACAACCAGCAATACCAGAACGGTATTCATCACGGTAGCGTTATATCCAATATAGCCGTACTGGTAACCAATCTGACCTAAACCACCGGCACCGACGGCACCACCCATCGCGGAATACCCCACCAGGGTGATAAGCGTAATGGTAGCGGCATTCACCAGGCCCGGCAGTGCTTCAGGGAGCAGGACTTTGCGAACGATCTGCATTGGCGTGGCACCCATCGCGCGGGACGCTTCGATCAAACCGGTTGGAATCTCCAGCAGGGCGTTTTCCACCATACGAGCGATAAACGGCGCGGCACCGACGGTCAGCGGAACGATGGCCGCCTGCAGTCCGATAGAGGTCCCGACGATCACGCGGGTAAATGGAATCATCCACACCAGCAAAATAATGAACGGGATAGAACGGAAGATGTTTACCAGCGCAGAGAGCGTGCGGTACAGCTTCGCGTTCTCAATGATTTGACCCGGACGCGTTACGTACAGCAGCACGCCGACCGGCAGGCCAATGACAAAACCAAAAAAGCCAGAGACAAAGGTCATTGCCAGCGTTTCCCAAACGCCGCGAACCAGTAGCCACATCATCGGCTCAGACATAACCCAGTACCTCTACTTTTACGTGATGTTCTTGCAGCCAGGCAATGGCTGCCTGGGTTTCTTCTTGTGTGCCGTGCATTTCTGTCAACATGATGCCGAACTTCACGCCACCGGCGTAATCCATCTGCGCGCTAATGATGTTGTTGTTCACGTTAAAGCGACGCGCGGTTTCGGAAAGCAGGGGTGCATCAACGGACTGACCGGTAAACTCCATGCGTAGCATCGGGACGCTGTCAGCTGTCGGTTCTGTTTTCAACCGTTCCAGATAATCTTCCGGAATATCCAGGTGCAGCGTGGACTGGATGAACTGCTGCGCGAGCGGGGTTTTCGGATGGGAGAACACTTCGCTTACCGTGTCCTGCTCAATCAGTTCGCCATTGCTGATCACCGCGACGCAATCACAGATGCGTTTCACGACGTCCATTTCATGGGTAATCAGAAGGATCGTCAGGCCCAGGCGACGGTTAATGTCCTTCAGCAGTTCCAGAATAGAACGCGTGGTGGCCGGGTCTAATGCGCTGGTGGCTTCATCGCACAGCAATACTTTAGGATTGCTGGCCAGCGCGCGGGCAATGGCCACACGTTGCTTTTGCCCACCAGACAGATTTGCCGGGTAACTATCCTGTTTGTCGCCCAGACCGACAAGGTCGAGCAGTTCGGTGACGCGACGCTTCACTTCTTCTTTCGGCGTGTTATCCAGCTCAAGCGGCAGGGCGACGTTGCCGAAAACGGTGCGGGATGCCAGCAGATTAAAGTGCTGGAAAATCATGCCAATCTGACGACGCGCTTTAGTGAGTTCTTTCTCTGAAAGCGCGGTAAGCTCTTGCCCGCCAACTTCTACACTACCCTGGGTTGGGCGCTCAAGCAGGTTAACACAACGGATCAGCGTGCTTTTACCTGCACCCGATGCGCCAATGACGCCATAAATCTGACCAGCAGGAACATGCAGGCTGACGTTGTTCAGCGCCTGAATGGTTCGGTTCCCCTGCTGGAACACTTTGGTGATATTGGAAAGTTTAATCATTAGATTATTTTTATCGTATGTAAGTTAGCCGTGGCATTTTCTTCTGCCAGATACGGGTGATGACCGTAAACAAAACGGATGTTAAGGCATCCAGACGTCTAAATCAATCCAACTCTGTGCGATGGGCACTTTATTGCGCTGCGATTCATGAGATACTAGCTGAACATGCCTTTTTCAGGAGCAAACCGGTGGCAAAATCAGTACCCGCAATTTTTCTCGACCGTGACGGCACTATTAATGTGGATCACGGTTATGTTCATGAGATTGATGAGTTCGAGTTTATCGAGGGCGTAATAGAGGCAATGCGCCAGCTGAAAGAGATGGGTTATGCGCTGGTGGTGGTAACGAACCAGTCCGGTATTGCGCGGGGTAAATTCACCGAAGCGCAGTTCGAGACGCTGACCGAATGGATGGACTGGTCCCTGGCTGACCGTGGGGTGGATCTTGATGGTATCTATTATTGTCCGCACCACCCACAGGGGAGTGTAGAAGAGTATCGTCAGACCTGTGACTGCCGTAAACCGCATCCGGGGATGTTCATCTCTGCGCAAGAGTTCCTGCACATTGATATGGCTGCTTCTTATATGGTGGGCGATAAACTGGAAGATATGCAGGCAGCAGCGGCTGCGGGCGTGGGCACCAAAATATTGGTTCGCACCGGTAAGCCAGTCACGCCAGAAGCGGAGAAAGCGGCGGATTGGGTGATTAATAGTCTGGCGGACCTGCCAAAAGAAATTAAAAAGCACCAAAACTAGTCTTTTTGGTGAAAAGATGAGCGGTTGAAATAAAAATGCATTTTTCCGCTTGTCATTCCTCGGCGGCCCCCTATAATGCGCCTCCATCGACACGGCGGATGTGAATCACTTCAC
>NZ_JAIWJZ010000059.1:0-25216 GCF_020216105.1 Enterobacter sp. K16B | reverse complement strand
ACCCCGACCTTGGCAAGGTCGTGCTCTACCAACTGAGCTATTCCCGCAAATCTGTACTGCTTTTGTTGCTGTCGTAACGCGTAATTCTCTGTCGTTACGGGAGGCGCATTATACGAGAAATCCTTTTAGCTGCAACCCCCCTGAAAGCGATTTTTTTGAAATTCAGTTCAAATGCTTATTTAATCGGCAAGCTGAACAATTTAACGACAAAAAGCCGGCCACGCAAGGCGCCGGTTCTCAAAATCACAGCTTAATAAAGTTTTCGCGATAGTAAGCAAGCTCCGCCACGGACTCGCGGATATCGTCCATCGCTTGGTGCGTCCCCTGCTTTTTAAAGCCATCGAGGATTTCAGGTTTCCAGCGACGCGCCAGCTCTTTCAGGGTGCTGACATCCAGATAACGGTAGTGGAAGTACGACTCCAGCTCCGGCATGTACTTAAACAGGAAACGGCGATCCTGGCCGATACTATTACCGCAGATAGGCGATTTACCTGCCGGTACCCACTGTTTCAGAAACGCCAGCGTCGCCAGCTCCGCCTCGCGGTCACCCAGGGTGCTCGCCTTCACGCGTTCTACCAGACCACTGCCGGTATGGGTACGCACGTTCCACTCATCCATCAACGCAAGCTGATCGTCTGACTGATGCACCGCAATGGTTGGCCCTTCCGCCAGGATATTGAGGTTGGCATCGGTCACCAGGGTTGCTATCTCAATGATGCGATCGCGCTCGGGATCCAGCCCGGTCATTTCAAGGTCGATCCAAATCAGGTTGTTTTCATCCGCGCTCATGTTATTTTCCACCCTTCTCGCATAACCGGCAGTAGCAGGTTAACTAGTATTAATTAGAGTGTATCATAGAGGTTTTGCCCCTTACGGGCGACCAGGAGCCAGTGCGATTGAGTAAAAATAAACTCTCCAAAGGGCAGCAGCGTCGTGTGAATGCCAATCACCAGCGCCGTCTTAAAACCACTTCGGAGAAGGTCGATTACGACGACAACCTGTTTGGCGACCCGACGGAAGGCGTAGTCATCAGCCGTTTCGGTATGCACGCCGACGTGGAATCCGCCGATGGTGAGATCCACCGCTGCAACATCCGCCGGACCATTCGTTCTCTGGTGACCGGCGATCGCGTGGTCTGGCGGCCGGGTAAAGAGGCCGCGGAAGGCGTGACGGTAAAAGGTATCGTTGAAGCGGTGCATGAGCGCACGTCCGTATTAACCCGTCCCGATTTCTACGACGGGGTGAAACCAATTGCCGCCAACATTAACCAGATCGTTATCGTATCGGCGATTTTGCCTGAACTTTCGCTCAATATAATCGACCGTTACCTCGTCGCCTGCGAAACGCTGAAGGTTGAACCGATCATCGTGCTGAACAAAATCGATCTGCTGGACGACGAAGGCATGGCGTTCGTCAACGAACAGATGGATATCTATCGCAAGATTGGCTACCGCGTGTTGATGGTCTCCAGCTATACCAAAGATGGCCTGAAACCGCTGGAAGAGGCGCTTACCGATCGCATCAGCATCTTTGCGGGCCAGTCCGGCGTGGGCAAATCAAGCCTGCTGAACAACCTGCTTGGCCTCCAGCAAGAGATCCTCACCAACGATGTGTCAGACGTCTCGGGCCTGGGCCAACACACCACCACCGCGTCGCGCCTGTATCACTTCCCGCACGGTGGCGATGTCATCGACTCCCCGGGCGTACGTGAGTTCGGCTTATGGCACCTTGAGCCGGAACAAATCTTTAACGGATTTGTCGAATTCCATGATTATTTAGGTGCTTGCAAGTACCGCGACTGTAAACACGATAACGACCCGGGCTGCGCTATCCGTGAAGCGGTTGAGAACGGTGAAATCGCGGAGACTCGCTTCGAGAACTACCACCGTATTCTTGAGAGCATGGATCAGGTAAAAACGCGTAAAAACTTTTCTGATTCTGATAACTGACAACTAAGCTAAGCATCGCTAAAATCGTCCCCTTTTTTCAGGTTCCGGCGACGTAACGCCGGATCAGGAACGACAAAACAATGGCCTGGAGGCTACCTTGTTAAACGCATTTAAACTTTCGCTTCAATACATTCTGCCAAAACTGTGGCTCACTCGCCTGGCGGGCTGGGGCGCAAGCAAACGCGCAGGCTGGCTGACCAAACTGGTCATCGACCTTTTCGTAAAATATTACAAGGTTGATATGAAAGAGGCGCAGAAGCCGGATACCGCCAGCTACCGCACCTTTAACGAGTTTTTCGTGCGCCCGCTGCGTGACGATGTACGCCCGGTAAACACCGACCCTAACGTCCTGGTGATGCCAGCAGACGGCGTGATTAGCCAGCTGGGTGATATCGAAGACGACAAAATTCTGCAGGCGAAGGGCCACAATTACAGCCTGGAAGCGCTGCTGGCGGGTAACTACCTGATGGCGGATCTGTTCCGTAACGGTACGTTTGCCACCACCTATCTGTCACCGCGCGACTACCACCGCGTGCACATGCCGTGTAACGGTATCCTGCGTGAAATGATTTACGTCCCGGGCGACCTGTTCTCTGTGAACCACCTGACCGCGCAAAACGTCCCGAACCTGTTTGCCCGTAACGAGCGCGTCATCTGCCTGTTCGATACTGAATTTGGCCCGATGGCGCAAATTCTGGTGGGTGCGACCATTGTCGGCAGCATCGAAACCGTCTGGGCTGGCACCATTACGCCGCCACGTGAAGGCGTCATCAAGCGCTGGACCTGGCCTGCCGGTGAAGAAGAAGGCTCCGTGGCACTGCTGAAAGGCCAGGAGATGGGCCGCTTTAAGCTGGGCTCAACCGTTATCAACCTGTTTGCGCCGGGTAAAGTGAAACTGGCTGAACAGCTCGAAAGCCTGTCGGTCACTAAACTGGGCCAGCCGCTGGCCATCTCTACTGAAACCTTCGTGACGCCGGATGCAGAGCCTGCACCGCTGCCAGAAGCAGAGATCAAGGCCGAACATGACGCCAGCCCGCTGGTTGACGACAAAAAAGACGAAGGCTAACAACAGAAGGATCGCTGACGTGCGCCCGATTATCGTTCTACTGATGGCCTGGTGCCTCAGCATGGGGGCGTACGCAGCGACAGCCCCCGACGCCAAACAGATAACCCAGGAGCTGGAGCAGGCAAAAGCGGCAAAACCCGCTCAGCCTGAAACCGTTGAGTCACTCCAGTCCGCACTGAACGCGCTTGAAGAGCGGAAAGGCTCTCTTGAGCGCGCTCAGCAGTATCAGCAGGTTATCGACAACTTCCCCAAACTCTCGCAGACGCTGCGCACGCAGCTCGCGAACTTGCGTGATGAACCGCGCGATGTACCCGCCGGCATGACCTCCGATGCCCTGAACCAGGAGATCCTGCAGGTCAGCAGCCAGCTTCTGGAGAAGAGCCGCCTTGCCCAGCAGGAACAGGAGCGAGCGCGTGAAATTGCCGACTCCCTCAGCCAGCTTCCGCAACAGCAAACCGACGCCCGCCGCCAGCTTAATGAAGTTGAACGTCGCATTGGTACGCAAAGCGGCAATACGCCACAAGCTCAGGCCCAAAATCTGGGCCTGCAGGCTGAATCAGCCCGTCTGAAGGCCCTTGTCGATGAGCTGGAGCTGGCGCAACTCTCCGCCAATAACCGTCAGGAGCTGTCGCGGATGCGCTCAGAACTCGCTCAGAAGCAGAGCGAGCAGTTGGATGCGTATCTGCAGGCCCTGCGCAATCAGCTTAACAGCCAGCGCCAGCGTGAAGCGGAGCGCGCGCTGGAGAGCACCGAACTGCTGGCGGAAAACAGCGATAATCTTCCTGCCGGCATCGTTCAACAGTTTAAGGTCAACCGCGAGCTTTCTGCCGCACTGAATCAACAGGCGCAGCGTATGGATCTGGTGGCTTCCCAACAGCGCCAGGCCACCAATCAAACGCTTCAGGTGCGCCAGGCGCTCAACACCCTGCGCGAGCAGTCTCAGTGGCTGGGGTCATCAAATCTGCTGGGCGAGGCGTTACGCGCCCAGGTCGCGCGCCTGCCGGAGATGCCGAAGCCGCAGCAGCTGGATACCGAGATGGCTCAGTTGCGCGTTCAGCGTCTGCATTTTGAAGATCTTCTCAATAAACAGCCGCAAATCCGCCAGATCCGTCAGGCTGATGGACAGCCGCTCACCAGCGAGCAAAACCGCATTCTGGAAGCCCAGCTGCGGACCCAGCGCGAGCTGCTGAACTCCCTGCTGCAGGGCGGGGATACGCTGATTCTGGAACTGACCAAGCTGAAAGTCTCCAACAGTCAGCTGGAAGATGCGCTGAAAGAGGTGAACGAGGCCACGCACCGTTATCTCTTCTGGACCTCTGATGTACGCCCGATGACCTTCTCGTGGCCTATTGAAGTTGTCCAGGATTTGCGCCGTCTGATCTCGCTGGATACCTTCAGCCAGCTTGGAAAAGCCAGCGTGATGATGCTCACCAGCAAAGAGACCATCTTCCCGCTGCTGGGCGCATTAATTCTGGTGGGCTTCAGCATTTACTCGCGCAGGCACTTTACCCGCTTCCTGGAACGCTCCAGCGCCCGGGTAGGTAAGGTGACCCAGGATCACTTCTGGCTGACGTTGCGCACCGTGTTCTGGTCAATACTCGTTGCCTCACCGCTGCCGGTGCTGTGGATGACGCTCGGATACGGCCTGCGGGAAGCCTGGCCCTACCCGCTCGCGGTCGCGATTGGCGACGGCGTGACCGCCACCGTCCCTCTGCTGTGGGTGGTGATGATTTGCGCCACGTTTGCGCGGCCCAATGGTCTGTTCATCGCTCACTTTGGCTGGCCGCGTAACCGCGTGGCGCGCGCCATGCGCTACTACCTGATGAGCATTGGGCTGATTGTGCCGCTGATTATGGCGCTCATCATGTTCGATAATCTCAACGACCGGGAGTTCTCGGGCTCGCTGGGGCGCCTCTGCTTTATGCTGATCTGCGGGGCGCTGGCCATTGTCACGCTCAGTCTGAAACGCGCCGGTATACCGCTTTATCTGGATAAAACCGGTAGCGGCGACAATATGTTCAACCGCATGCTGTGGAACCTGCTCCTTTGCGCGCCCCTGATTGCCATGCTGGCAGCGGCAGTGGGTTACCTGGCGACCTCGCAGGCGCTGCTGGCGCGACTGGAAACCTCGGTCGCTATCTGGTTCCTGCTGCTGGTGGTTTATCACGTGATCCGCCGTGGGATGCTGATCCAGCGCCGCCGCCTGGCATTTGACCGCGCCAAGCACCGCCGGGCAGAGATCCTCGCCCAGCGAGCGCGGGGTGAAGACGAGCCCAACCATGTCAACAGCACCGAAGGCACGATGGATGCGGACGAGGTTGAACTGGATCTGGATGCCATCAGCACCCAGTCTCTTCGTCTGGTGCGCTCCATCCTGATGCTGGTTGCCCTCCTGTCGGTGATCTTCCTGTGGTCGGAGATCCACTCCGCGTTTGGCTTCCTGGAGAACATTTCGCTGTGGGACGTGACCTCTACGGTGCAGGGCGTAGAGAGCCTGGAGCCCATTACCTTAGGGGCGGTGCTGATCGCCATTCTGGTGCTGATCATCACGACCCAGCTGGTACGTAACTTCCCGGCGCTGCTGGAGCTGGCGCTATTGCAGCATCTGGATTTAACCCCGGGCACGGGTTACGCCATTACCACCATCACGAAATACCTGATTCTGCTCTTTGGCGGGATGGTTGGGTTCTCGATGATTGGTATTGAGTGGTCTAAATTGCAATGGCTGGTCGCCGCGCTGACGTTTGGGCTTGGCTTTGGTATGCAGGAGATTTTCGCAAACTTTGTTTCCGGCCTGATCATCCTGTTTGAAAAACCGATTCGTATTGGCGATACGGTCACGATCCGTGACCTGACCGGTAGCGTAACGAAGATCAATACCCGCGCCACGACAATCAGCGACTGGGATCGGAAAGAGATCATCGTGCCAAACAAGGCGTTTATCACTGAGCAGTTCATCAACTGGTCGCTGTCAGATTCCGTCACGCGCGTGGTGCTGACCGTGCCGGCCCCGTCGGATGCCAACAGTGAAGAAGTGACCCAGCTTCTTTACACCGCCGCTGAACGCTGTACCCTGGTGCTCGATAACCCGGCGCCGGAAGTGTTCCTGGTCGATCTTCAGCAGGGGATCCAGATTTTCGAACTGCGTATTTATGCCGCCGAAATGGGGCACCGTATGCCGCTGCGCCATGAGATCCACCAGCTGATTCTGGCAGGCTTCCGCGAACACGGTATTGATATGCCGTTCCCACCATTCCAGATGCGCCTGGAAAGCCTGGACGGGCGGAAAACAGGAAGAACCTTAACCTCTGCGGCGCGTAAACGCCCGGCGGGGAGTGTGTAAGATAAGCGGAGCAACCCTCTCCCACGGGAGAGGGTCAAATGCCGTCAGGCGCGATCGACGGTAAACGCAATCACATCGCCAAGCTGCTCCGCGCCCAGCGCCAGCATTACCAGACGATCCACCCCCAGCGCCACGCCGGAACAATCCGGCAGGCCTGCTTTTAACGCCTCCAGCAGGTGAGTATCGATGGGCTGCTGCGGCAGGCCGCGCGCGGCACGCTTGCGGTTATCCTGCTCGAAACGCTGCTGCTGCTCGCGTGCGTCAGTCAGTTCGTGGAAACCATTCGCCAGCTCAATGCCTTTGTAATAGACCTCAAAACGCTCAGCCACGCGGTGATCTTCGGTGCTGATCTGCGCCAGCGAGGCCTGGCTTGCCGGGAAGTGATAGACAAACGTTGGACGATCTTTGCCAATCTGAGGTTCAACGCCAAAGGTGAACAACAGCTGCAGCAGCGTATCGCGATCTTCTTCGGTATCTGCCACGTTGCTCAGATCGAGCTTTGCCGCCACTTCGCGCAGCTGAGTTTTGTCCGCCGATAACGGATCGATTTCCAGATAACGCTGGAAAGCCTGCTGATAAGAGAGCGTTTCCGCCTCGGAACAGTCCAGCACCTGCTGCAGCAGATCGTCCACCTCGTTCATCAGGCGGTACATATCATAATGCGGGCGGTACCACTCCAGCATGGTGAATTCCGGATTGTGGTGGCGCCCCATCTCTTCATTACGGAAGCTGCGGCACAGCTGATACACCGGACCACATCCCGCCGCCAGCAGGCGCTTCATGTGATACTCCGGGCTGGTCATCAGATACAAATTCATGCCCTGAGAGTGGCCAGGACCAACAAAACGGGTTTCAAACGGGACCAGATGAATATCCGTTACCGTTGCCTGACTCATGCACGGCGTTTCCACCTCAAGGACTCCACGGTCGGCAAAGAAACGGCGGATCTCCGTCATAATTGCAGCGCGTTTTAGCAGATTAGGGATGGATGCGCTCGGCTGCCAGGTGGCCGTTTCGCTCATGGGTATTTCTCCGATTTCAGACAAGGGCACGAAGTCTACTCGTTAGCAGGGACAGAGACAAATTTTGCGCAGTAAAAAAGCGGATTTCATTTGCGTGAGCAATTGCGTGACGCAATTCATCAATCTCCGTGATAAATCACCGAAGAGAACAGCAAAAAAATCGAACACGTCAAATTTCCCTGACATCTACACGGTTATACTGTTTTACCCATAAAGGAGCAGTGGAAACGCTTTCGCAATCGACCATTTGGACAGGTGAACTACCTTTAGTTTGTCGCCTTGCGAAATAACAAAAATCTGGAGGAATGTCGTGCAAACTTTTCAGGCCGATCTTGCCGTAATAGGCGCTGGCGGGGCTGGATTACGTGCTGCGATTGCTGCAGCGCAGGCTAATCCCAACGCTAAAATCGCATTGATTTCTAAAGTCTACCCTATGCGCAGCCACACGGTGGCCGCAGAAGGAGGGTCCGCCGCCGTTGCGCAGGATCATGACAGCTTTGAATACCATTTCCACGACACGGTTGCAGGGGGCGACTGGCTTTGCGAACAGGATGTCGTTGACTACTTTGTCCACCACTGTCCAACGGAGATGACCCAGCTTGAGCAGTGGGGATGTCCGTGGAGCCGCCGTCCGGACGGCAGCGTCAACGTTCGCCGCTTCGGCGGTATGAAAATAGAACGCACCTGGTTCGCCGCCGATAAAACCGGCTTCCACATGTTGCACACCCTGTTCCAGACCTCTCTTCAGTTCCCACAAATTCAGCGCTTTGACGAACATTTCGTCCTCGACATTCTGGTCGACGACGGCCATGCGCGCGGCCTGGTGGCGATGAACATGATGGAAGGCACGCTCGTCCAGATCCGCGCCAATGCGGTGGTGATGGCGACGGGCGGTGCGGGACGCGTCTACCGTTACAATACCAATGGCGGCATCGTCACCGGTGACGGCATGGGCATGGCGCTCAGCCACGGCGTACCGCTGCGCGATATGGAGTTTGTGCAGTATCACCCTACCGGCCTGCCCGGCTCCGGCATTCTGATGACGGAAGGCTGCCGTGGTGAAGGCGGTATTCTGGTCAACAAAAACGGCTACCGCTATCTGCAGGATTACGGTATGGGTCCGGAAACACCCCTCGGTGAGCCGAAGAACAAATACATGGAGCTCGGTCCACGTGACAAAGTCTCCCAGGCCTTCTGGCACGAGTGGCGTAAAGGCAACACCATCTCCACGCCGCGCGGCGATGTGGTCCATCTTGACCTGCGCCACCTCGGCGAGAAGAAACTGCTGGAACGTCTGCCGTTCATCTGTGAGCTGGCGAAAGCCTACGTGGGTGTCGACCCGGTGAAAGAGCCGATTCCAGTCCGCCCAACGGCGCACTACACCATGGGCGGGATCGAAACCGACCAGCAGTGTGAAACCCGCATCAAAGGTCTGTTCGCCGTGGGCGAGTGTTCCTCTGTGGGTCTGCACGGCGCCAACCGCCTTGGCTCTAACTCGCTGGCGGAGCTGGTCGTCTTTGGCCGCATGGCGGGTGAGCGCGCGATGGAGCGAGCGGCTACCGCAGGCGAAGCCAACAGTGCCGCGCTGGACGCGCAGGTCGCCGACGTTGAAAAACGGCTGAAAGACCTGGTGAACCAGGAGGGTAACGAAAACTGGTCTAAAATTCGTGATGAAATGGGTCTGTCGATGGAAGAGGGCTGCGGTATCTACCGTACCCCTGAGCTGATGCAAAAAACCGTCGATAAGCTGGCGGAACTGCAGGAGCGCTTCAAGCGCGTTCGCATCACCGATACCTCCAGCGTCTTCAACACCGACCTGCTCTATACCATCGAGTTAGGTCACGGCCTGAACGTGGCGGAATGTATGGCGCACTCTGCACTGGCGCGTAAAGAGTCACGCGGGGCACACCAGCGTCTCGATGAAGGCTGTACCGAACGTGACGACGTCAATTTCCTGAAACACACGCTCGCCTGGCGCGATGCAGATGGCACCACACGTCTGGACTACAGCGACGTGAAAATCACCACGCTGCCACCGGCAAAACGCGTGTACGGTGCAGAAGCAGAAGCCGCCGAGAAGAAGGAGAAGGCGAATGGCTGAGATGCAGAAACTGAAAGTTGAAGTGGTGCGCTACAACCCGGAGGTGGACACCGCGCCGCATAGCGCTTTCTACGAAGTGCCTTATGACGAGCAAACCTCCCTGCTGGATGCGCTCGGCTATATCAAAGATAACCTGGCGCCGGACCTGAGCTACCGCTGGTCCTGCCGCATGGCAATCTGCGGCTCCTGCGGCATGATGGTCAACAAAGTGCCGAAGCTGGCGTGTAAGACCTTCCTGCGTGACTATACCAAAGGCATCAAGGTGGAAGCGCTGGGCAACTTCCCGATTGAGCGCGATCTGGTGGTCGATATGACCCACTTTATCGAAAGTCTGGAAGCCATCAAGCCGTACATTATTGGCAATCCGCGCACGCCGGATCAGGGTCCCAACACCCAGACGCCAGCCCAGATGGCGAAATACCATCAGTTCTCCGGCTGCATCAACTGCGGTCTGTGCTACGCCGCCTGTCCACAGTTTGGCCTGAATCCTGAGTTCATTGGCCCGGCCGCCATTACCCTGGCGCACCGCTATAACGAAGACAGCCGCGACCACGGCAAAAAAGAACGTATGGCGCAGCTTAACAGCCAGAACGGTGTCTGGAGCTGTACATTTGTGGGTTATTGCTCCGAAGTCTGTCCGAAGCATGTCGACCCGGCCGCCGCCATTCAGCAGGGTAAAGTGGAAAGCTCGAAAGACTTTCTTATCGCTACCCTGAAACCACGCTAAGGAGTGCATGATGACGACTAAACGCAAAGCCTATGTGCGGCCAGTGCCGTCCACCTGGTGGAAAAACCTGCCGTTTTATCGCTTCTACATGCTGCGTGAAGGCACGGCAGTACCGGCGGTCTGGTTCAGCCTGGAGCTGATGTATGGGGTATTTGCCCTCAAGCATGGCCCGGAAGCCTGGGCGAATTTTGTTGGCTTCCTGCAAAACCCAATCATTGTCGTGCTGAACCTGATTGTGCTCGCGGCTGCGCTGCTTCATACCAAAACCTGGTTTGAACTGGCGCCAAAAGCGGCGAATATCATCATTAAAGACGAGAAAATGGGGCCAGAACCCGTCATTAAAGGGCTCTGGGCAGTGACAGTTCTCGTCACTGTGGTCATTCTGTTTGTCGCACTGTTCTGGTAAGGAGACTACTGTGATCAATCCAAATCCAAAACGTTCTGACGAGCCGGTTTTCTGGGGGCTGTTTGGCGCAGGCGGCATGTGGAGTGCCATCATCGCTCCTGTCATCATCCTGCTGGTGGGCATTATGCTGCCACTGGGGCTGTTTCCGGGCGATGCGCTGAGCTACGAACGCGTCCTGGCGTTCGCGAGCAGCTTTATCGGTCGCGTGTTCATCTTCCTGATGATCGTCCTGCCGCTGTGGTGTGGACTGCACCGTATTCACCATGCGATGCATGACCTGAAAATCCATGTCCCGAGCGGCAAATGGGTGTTCTACGGTCTGGCGACCATCCTGACCGTAGTGACGCTGATTGCCGTGGTCACGATCTGACTCCTCTGGCCCGCCGTCCGGCGGGCCTGTTATTTCTGCATTTTCCCCACCAGCCACTGGCTAAACTCACACATTGCCGGGGTTTCGGCTCGTGACTGCAGCCTCGTGAGCCAGTAACTGCCGAGGTCAATCTGCGTCGTAAAAGGTTGCACAATGCGCTCGCTGTTCAGCAGATGGGTAAACATATTCACGGGGGCGATAGCAATACCGGTGCCTGCCTGCGCGGCCTCCAGCATGGTCACAGACGAATCAAATACCATTACACGGTGCGTTGGTGAAGGAGCGTTTTCTCCTGCCGCCTGCATCCAGGCGCTCCACTCATCGCGCCGGTAAGAGCGCAGCAGGGTAAACTTCAGGATATCGGCCGGGGTCTGCAACGCGGCAGCGATGTCAGGCGAGCAAAGCGGCGCCAGCGGCGCAGAACAAAGAAACGTCGCTTCCGTACCGTGCCACGCTCCCCCGCCATAACGGATGGTGTAATCAAGCCCTTCGGCGGCCGGATCGACGCGATTGTTGTGAGTCGAAAGTTGAAGATCAATATGTGGATAGCAGCGGCGAAAATCATCCAGCTGCGACAATAACATTCCGGTGGCAAACGTCCCCACCACGCCAATTTTCAGCTTCTCCTGCGCCCGATGGCTGGCAAAACGATCCAGCATACCGGCGATACGGTCGAACGAATCATTCAGTACCGGCAGCAGGTTCTCGCCTTCTGTGGTCAACATCAGCCCGCGCGACACGCGGACAAACAGCTGGCAGTTCAGGTGCTGCTCCAGCGCCTTAACATGCTGGCTGATCGCGGAATGGGTGACATTCAGTTCGATAGCGGCATGCGTAAAACTAAGGTGCCTGGCGGCAGCTTCGAACGCCCGAAGCGAATTAAGGGGAAGATAGCTGCGTGTCATGGTCTCGTCCGTTAGAAAAATTAACAGCTAATGCTAAATTTAACCGTTTGTCAGCCACAGTCAAATCTAACAGACTACAGTGGTCTGACGGGCCCGGACACTCCCCTGAACTGCGATTATGGAAGATAACTGATGATGAAAAAATCCCTAAGTTGTGCCCTGCTGCTCAGCGTTGCCTGCTCTGCCTTCGCCGCCCCCATGTCAGAAAAACAGCTGGCTAAGGTGGTGGAGCGTGCCGTTACGCCGCTGATGAACGCGCAGGCTATTCCGGGTATGGCGGTGGCGGTAATTTATCAGGGTCAGCCGCACTACTTTACCTTTGGTAAAGCGGATGTCGCGGCGAATAAACCTGTTACGCCTCAAACCTTGTTCGAGCTGGGCTCTATAAGTAAAACCTTCACCGGCGTATTGGGTGGCGATACCATTGCTCGCGGTGAAATCTCACTGGGCGATCCAGTGACAAGGTACTGGCCTGAGCTGACAGGAAAACAGTGGCAGGGCATTCGCATGCTGGATCTGGCAACCTATACCGCAGGGGGGTTGCCGTTACAGGTACCGGATGACGTCACTGATAACGCCTCTCTGCTGCGCTTTTATCAAAACTGGCAGCCGCAGTGGAAGCCGGGCACCACGCGTCTTTATGCCAACGCCAGCATCGGTCTTTTTGGTGCCCTCGCGGTTAAACCCTCCGGCATGAGTTTTGAAGAGGCCATGACGAAGCGGGTCTTTAAGCCGCTCAGGCTCGACCATACGTGGATTAACGTACCAAAAGCGGAAGAGGCGCATTACGCCTGGGGTTACCGTGACGGTAAAGCAGTACACGTTTCACCGGGGATGCTGGACGCTGAAGCCTATGGCATAAAAACCAACGTGAAAGATATGGCGAGCTGGGTGATGGCAAACATGGCCCCCGACGCCCTTCAGGATAGCTCTCTCAAACAAGGGATAGCCCTGGCACAGTCCCGCTACTGGCGCGTGGGTGCCATGTATCAGGGGTTAGGCTGGGAAATGCTGAACTGGCCGGTCGATGCCAAAACCGTGGTCGGGGGCAGCGACAATAAGGTGGCGCTGGCACCGTTGCCTGCCAGAGAAGTCAATCCCCCGGTACCGCCGGTTAAGGCCTCCTGGGTACACAAAACGGGTTCAACCGGTGGGTTTGGGAGCTACGTGGCATTTATTCCTGAAAAACAGCTCGGCATTGTGATGCTGGCGAATAAAAGCTATCCGAATCCGGCACGCGTTGAGGCAGCATACCGTATCCTCGACGCGCTGCAGTAAAACATTGCCGGGTGGCGGCTTCGCCACCCGGTGAAACACACCGCACAATCCGCCGCATTTTTCCTGCTGTCATCTACACTTAACAAAAAACAGTAAGGAAACTCCTATGCGCATTCTGCCTGTTATCGCCGCGGTGACAGCCGCGTTTTTAGTGGTTGCCTGCAGTTCCCCTACCCCACCGCCTGGCGTAACCGTCGTCACGCCTTTTGATGCGCAACGCTTCCTCGGAACATGGTATGAAATCGCGCGTCTCGACCATCGGTTTGAGCAGGGCTTAGAGAAGGTTACGGCGCATTACAGCCCGCTGGATGATGGCGGTATTCAGGTGATCAACCGTGGCTATAATCCCGACAGGGAAATGTGGCAACAGTCGGTTGGGAAAGCGTACTTCACCGGCGACCCGCGAAGAGCCGCGCTCAAAGTCTCGTTCTTTGGCCCCTTCTATGGCGGATATAACGTGATCGCCCTCGACAGAGAGTATCGCCATGCCCTGGTCTGCGGGCCGGATCGCAACTACCTGTGGATACTCTCCCGCACGCCAACGCTTTCATCGGAGATGAAACAGCAGATGCTGGACGTCGCGACCCGGCAAGGGTTTGATGTGTCAAAACTCATCTGGGTAAAACAACCCCATTAATGGGTGCTGAGTTTCAGCCCAATGATCCCGGCAACAATCAGCGCGAGGCTGGCAATGCGTGCCAGACTCGCTGACTCACCGAGCAGCAGGATCCCCGTGATGGCAGCGCCCACCGCACCAATGCCCGTCCAGACGGCATACGCGGTCCCCACAGGCAGCGATCGCATCGCCCAGGACAACAATACAATGCTCACTATCATCGCGGTCACGGTAATGACGCTGGGCGTCAGGCGGGTAAAGCCGTGGGTGTATTTGAGGCCAATCGCCCACACCACTTCGAGCAGACCGGCAATGAAAAGAATGATCCAGGACATTTCAGGCTCCTTAACTTAATGCAAGTTGGGGCCGTCCCCGGTGAAAGAAACGCTTACGGGTCGTCCCGTAAGGCAGAGATTACGCCCCCTATTGTGGTTAGCGAGCGATTTTTTTTCAATCCCTTTTTGCTGAACACGTTAAGGCAAGAAATAGCCGCAGTATGGCGCGTAGTTCCGGCATTTAGCACTCATCCGACTTCTCTATGATGATATGCTTTCTGATGGCAGGAAGCCAAACCACTAGCCGACTGCGAATAAAATATGTTCAAAATTCTTTTGATTGACCGTTGTCACTTCACCCGCTCGGGGTTTGAAGCATGGCTCAATCATTCCGGTTTGTTCCCGGGACACTATGTTGTGACCGGCCTGAATAATCTTTTCCTGGCCAGAGAGCATATTCTGCAATGGAAACCCACGCTGGTTATCGCTGACCTGTACGGCTTCAGGCAGGAGATTCACCATTTTCAGCAGCTCTCTTCTTTGCTTAACGCCAGTGAACGGTTACCGTTTATTTTGCTGCAATCGGGCGAGGACAGCGGCATGACAGACTGGCTCGGGCAGTTCCCGGTATGGTCGTCGTTGCTGAAAAACGCCAGTCTTGAAGAGGTGGCTACGGCCATCAACGATGCATTAATCTCGCGCGCAAGCGCCGACAGACCAACGATGGCGGCTCCCTTGCTGACCCGACAGGAAGAGAAAGTACTGACGTTATGGATGGATGGCGCCAGCAATCAGAAGATTGCCGCTCACCTGAGTATCAACGGCAAAACGGTCTATACCTATAAACGCAATATTCGTATGAAGTTGCATATGGATACGCGTTTTTCACCGTTTTTATCCCTGCAGGAATCGGAAAGCTGACGGTACGAAACCCGTGTGGTCCCGTACCGTTTATGCATTACTGCTGAGCTTTTGTTGCCGCACCAGAGATTGCGCTACCACCTTCAGAAATATCCTGACCGACGCCGCGCGTGGTATTACAGGCTGTTAATACTGAAGAAAGTACCAGGACTGAAAAGATCGCTGCAATTGTCTTCTTAACCATAATATCTTCCTTTTATAGCCAAAGTTGTTTTGTGTATAGCAACTTAAGAATAGACAAGATCCCGCCACTTGACGGAAAAGGAAGCATTTTTAGGAAAATTAGACGAACTTAGCTGGCGGCGTGCGAAATGATATGACCGAGATCCTGGATGTCTTGTCCCATGCCACGCGTGGTGTTGCAGCCGGAAAGCAATACAGCGGAGAGCGCTAACAGAAGCAGAATTTTAACGGTACGTTTCATCATCCCTGCCTGCAAAAAACAGGCGCAGCGGGCGCTGCGCCCTTATGATTACTTCACGCGTGATACGTATTCGCCGGAGCGGGTATCCACTTTGATCACTTCGCCAGTCTGTACGAACAGAGGAACCTTAACCACAGCGCCGGTAGACAGCGTTGCTGGTTTACCGCCGGTACCTGCGGTGTCACCTTTCAGGCCTGGATCGGTTTCAACGATTTCCAGCTCAACAAAGTTAGGTGGAGTCACTGCGATAGGCTGGCCGTTCCACAGGGTAACGATGCACTCAGCCTGATCCAGCAGCCATTTGGCATTGTCGCCAATGGCTTTCGCGTCAGCAGACAGCTGCTCGAAGGTTTCGTTGTTCATGAAGTGCCAGAACTCACCGTCGTTGTACAGGTAAGTCAGGTTCATATCAACAACATCAGCGCCTTCTGCGGAGTCAGTAGACTTGAAGGTTTTCTCAACACGGGTACCGGTCAGCAGGCGGCGCAGCTTAACGCGTGCGAATGCCTGGCCTTTACCTGGTTTAACGAATTCGCTGGCTTCAACCGCGTACGGTTCGCCGTCCATCATGATTTTAAGACCAGCACGAAAATCGTTGCTATAGTACGTTGCCATAAGGCCCTCTAAATTTGTTAACTGGTAGCTAAGCCACAAAATGGCGCATATTGTAACCCTAAACACCCCGTCCAGAGAAGATTGGTTATCGCAACTTGCCGATGTAATCACCAGTCCTGATGAATTGCTGCGTCTTTTAGACCTCGATCAGCACCCAGAGTTGCTTGCAGGCCGGGAGGCTAAGCGCCTCTTTGCCCTGCGCGTTCCCCGCGCGTTTGTTGCCAGAATGGAGAAAGGCAACCCAGACGATCCTTTGTTAAAACAGACGCTTACTTCTCAGGATGAGTTCATTACCGCGCCGGGCTACAGTACCGATCCGCTGGAAGAACAGAACAGCGTGGTGCCAGGTTTATTGCACAAATACCTCAACCGCGCCCTGCTGCTGGTAAAAGGCGGCTGTGCGGTAAATTGTCGTTATTGCTTCCGTCGGCACTTCCCGTATGCCGAAAACCAGGGCAATAAACGCAACTGGCAGGTCGCGCTGGACTATATCACCGCCCATCCGGAGCTGGATGAGATTATTTTTTCCGGTGGCGACCCGCTGATGGCGAAAGATCATGAGTTGGACTGGCTACTGACTCAGCTTGAAGCCATCCCGCACATTAAGCGTCTGCGCATTCACAGCCGTTTACCGATTGTCATTCCGGCACGTGTCACTGACGCTCTGGTGGCGCGACTGGAGCAGTCCCGGTTGCAGGTGCTGCTGGTAAATCATATTAACCACGCCAATGAAATTGACGATGCATTTCGCGCGGCGATGTCGCGTCTGCGTAAGGCGGGGGTAACGCTGTTGAACCAGAGCGTTCTGCTGCGTGGCGTGAATGATAGCGCCCGCGTGCTGGCTGACCTGAGCAATGCCCTGTTTGATGCAGGCGTGTTGCCCTATTACCTGCACGTGCTGGATCGCGTTCAGGGCGCAGCCCATTTCATGGTGACAGATGAAGAGGCCCGGCAGATCGTGCGTGAACTGCTAACGCTGGTGTCAGGCTATATGGTGCCGAAGCTGGCACGTGAGATTGGCGGTGAGCCGAGCAAGACGCCGCTGGATTTGCAGCTAAGGCAGAGCTAAAAAGGCAGGGGCGCTACGCTTACCTGCCCTACAGGTGCTAAGGGAGAGAGTAGAAGGCGATCAGTTCGGGCACTTGTAGACCTGGCCGCTCATCTGGCTGGCGGTGGGCACGAAGCTGGACAGCATTCCCTGCGTTGGGCTGCTCACGCCGTAAATCACGTTACCGCCCATTGCCGCAGCCTGGTTACGCAGGGCATTCGCCGCACCGCGCATTGAACCACCCTCTTCGCCATGCTGGCCTGACATCCAGTTACTTTGCTCACCGGTTGCCGTGCCTAACAGCTGGCATTCGTTGCCCGGCTTATCTTCTACAAAGCGAACACCCTGGCCCGCTGCCGACAGCTCATTGCTGGAACTACAACCTGCCAGCAGCAACGCTGCCCCTACGATCCCTGCACAGACTTTTACGCGCATGTTATTCCTCGTTTTCAATAAGCTGGACAGTAGTTGTCCGTGTGTAAATCTTATACCTAAAAGATGACCAAAAGAAAAACCCCCGAGCATTTCTGCCCGGGGGTTTTTCACATTCTAAGCGGTAAAGCGCACGATTACATCATGCCGCCCATACCGCCCATGCCGCCCATACCTGCAGCACCTAAATCTGGTGCATCGCCTTTAGGCAGGTCGGTCACCATGCACTCGGTAGTGATCATCAGGCCCGCTACAGATGCCGCGTACTGCAGAGCAGAACGGGTCACTTTAGTTGGGTCCAGGATACCGAAGTCAATCATGTTGCCGTATTCTTCAGTGGCTGCGTTGTAACCGTAGTTACCTTCGCCCGCTTTCACTTTGTTCGCCACGACGGATGGCTCTTCACCGGCGTTGGACACGATCTGACGCAGAGGAGCTTCCATTGCGCGCAGCGCAACTTTGATACCCACGTTCTGATCTTCGTTCTGCGCAGTCAGGCCAGCCAGTTTCGCGGCAACGCGCACCAGCGCAACACCACCACCCGCAACAACGCCTTCTTCTACCGCAGCACGGGTCGCGTGCAGGGCATCGTCAACGCGCGCTTTCTTCTCTTTCATTTCAACTTCGGTCGCAGCACCTACTTTGATTACCGCAACACCGCCTGCCAGTTTCGCTACGCGCTCCTGCAGTTTTTCACGGTCGTAATCGGAAGTCGCTTCTTCGATCTGCTTACGGATCTGACCCACACGGCCCTGAATAGCGGCTTCTTCACCCACGCCATCGATGATGGTGGTGGTGTCTTTGTTGATCACAACGCGTTTTGCCTGGCCCAGGTCTTCCAGGGTCGCTTTTTCCAGCTCCATACCGATCTCTTCAGAGATCACGGTACCGCCGGTCAGAGTAGCGATATCCTGCAGCATCGCTTTACGGCGATCGCCGAAGCCAGGTGCTTTAACCGCAGCCACTTTCACGATGCCGCGCATGGTGTTGACCACCAGCGTTGCCAGCGCTTCGCCTTCAACATCTTCAGCGATGATAACCAGCGGTTTGCCTGCTTTTGCAACGGCTTCCAGCACTGGCAGCATTTCGCGGATGTTGGAGATTTTCTTGTCTGCCAGCAGGATGAACGGGCTTTCCAGCTCAACAGCGCCAGTTTCTGGCTTGTTGATGAAGTATGGAGACAGGTAACCGCGGTCGAACTGCATACCTTCAACCACATCCAGTTCGTCTTCCAGACCGGTACCGTCTTCAACGGTGATAACGCCTTCTTTACCGACTTTGTCCATCGCTTCTGCGATCAGTTTACCCACGGTTTCGTCGGAGTTAGCGGAGATGGTACCTACCTGAGCAATGGCTTTAGAGTCAGAGCACGGTACGGACAGCGCTTTCAGTTCTTCAACAGCAGCAGCGACAGCTTTGTCGATACCACGTTTCAGATCCATTGGGTTCATGCCTGCCGCAACGGCTTTCAGACCTTCGGTGATGATCGCCTGCGCCAGTACGGTCGCGGTGGTGGTACCGTCGCCTGCAGCGTCGTTCGCTTTAGAGGCAACTTCTTTCACCATCTGCGCACCCATGTTTTCGAACTTGTCTTCCAGCTCGATTTCACGTGCAACAGACACACCATCTTTAGTGATGGTTGGCGCGCCGAAGGATTTATCCAGCACTACGTTGCGGCCTTTCGGGCCCAGGGTCACTTTAACTGCATCTGCCAGTACGTTTACGCCGCGGAGCATTTTTACACGAGCGTCGTTACCGAATTTTACGTCTTTAGCTGCCATGTTCTTATTTCCTCAAATTCTCGTGCGTAAATTACGCTTCAACAATTGCCAGAATGTCGCTCTCGGACATGATCAACACTTCTTCATTGTCGATCTTCTCGGATTTCACGCCGTAGCCATCGTTGAAAATTACGATGTCACCAACTTTAACGTCCAGTGGCTGCACAGTTCCGTTTTCCAGGATGCGGCCCTTACCGACAGCGATGATTTCGCCACGCGTTGATTTGGCTGCTGCAGAACCGGTCAGAACGATACCGCCAGCAGACTTGGTTTCAACTTCTTTACGTTTGACGATCACACGATCATGTAACGGACGAATACTCATTGATAGCTCTCCTTTGAGAAAGTCATTATCAGTTATGGATGACGCCGGCCCGCATGCGGTTTTCCGACTAGTGCCCTGAGAGATGGGGATAGCTTTTTACCCCTTCAAGGGGGAGTTGAAAAAAAAATTTGCGAAAGTGTTACCATCGCCTCTCTTTTGGTATTGGCTGGGCGATGTCAATGAGTGGACTCAAGCAGGAACTGGGGCTGGCGCAAGGCGTTGGCCTGCTTTCAACCTCCTTGTTAGGAACGGGCGTGTTCGCCGTACCCGCACTGGCGGCACTGGTAGCCGGCAATAACAGTCTGTGGGCGTGGCCCGTTCTGATTGTGCTGGTTTTCCCGATTGCCATTGTGTTTGCCATCCTGGGGCGGCATTTCCCCAGCGCGGGCGGCGTGGCGCATTTTGTCGGGCTGGCCTTTGGCCCGCGACTGGAGCGTGTGACCGGCTGGCTATTTCTCTCCGTCATTCCGGTTGGGCTGCCTGCGGCGTTGCATATTGCGACCGGCTTTGGCCAGGCGCTGTTTGGCTGGCATGACGAGCAACTGCTGCTGGCCGAACTGGGTACGCTGGCTATCGTCTGGTGGGTGGGTTCGCGCGGAGCCAGCTCCAGCGCCAACCTGCAGACACTGGTTGCGGTGCTGATTGTCGCGCTCGTTGCCGCTATCTGGTGGGCGGGCGATATCACCGTAAAAGAGATCCCCTTCCCGGCCGTGACAGACATCGACCACTCACAGCTTTTTGCCGCGCTCTCCGTCATGTTCTGGTGCTTTGTCGGTCTGGAAGCCTTTGCCCATCTGGCGTCGGAATTTAAGCAGCCTGAACGTGATTTTCCCCGCGCGCTGATGATAGGCCTGCTGCTGGCAGGCACGGTCTACTGGGCTTGTACCGTGCTGGTGTTGCACTTCAACGCTTTCGGAGCGGATCTCGCCGCCGCGGCATCACTGCCGGGTATCGTGGTTGAACTGTTTGGCGTGAAGGCGCTGTGGATCGCCTGCGTTATTGGCTATCTGGCCTGTTTTGCCAGCCTGAATATTTACATCCAGAGCTTTGCCCGTCTGGTGTGGTCACAGGCGCGAGAGAAGCCCCGGAGCCGCCTTGCGCGTCTGTCTAAACGTCAGCTTCCCTTGAATGCCCTGAATGCCGTGCTGGGCTGCTGCGTGGTGAGTACGCTGTGCATTTACGCACTGAAGATCAATCTGGACGCGCTCATCGTCTACGCCAACGGTATTTTCATCATGATCTATCTGCTGTGCATGCTGGCGGGTTGCCGTCTGCTGAGCGGTCGCTATAAAGCCCTGGCCGCGGTGGGAGGTATGCTTTGCCTGCTGTTACTGGCGATGGTGGGGTGGAAAAGTCTGTACGCCATTATCATGCTGGCGGGGCTGTGGCTGGCGCTTTAACAGGCCCGGTAAGCGAAGCGCCACCGGGCAACAAAATCACCGATCGTCTTTGTGATCTAAACGGTCGTGTTGTTCATCCTTACGCTGATACTCCCCTTCAAAGGTATCCCCTGGCCCGGTACTAAAACCACCGCCCGGCATACGGCTAAAGCGCAGATGCGGCAGCAGCTTCATGGTCAGGTGCTTTTGCACCGGCGGCAGTAGCAGCAGAAGGCCGAGGAAGTCGGTGAAGAACCCCGGCAGGATCAGCAGCAGACCGGCAATAATCAGCGATACGCTTTTGATCATCTCTGCGGCCGGGCTTTCGCCTGCGGCCATCTTTTGCTGCATTATCAGGAAATTTTTGAAGCCCTGGTTACGCACCAGCGACATGCCGATGACGGAGGTGAAAATCACCAGAATCAGGGTCAGCAGGACGCCCAGCACATGGGCGACCTGGATGAAAATGGAAATCTCAATGTAAACATAGAGAAAGAAAGCGATAAACGGTATCCAGCGCACTGGCATCTCCTGTGTGGCAGGGGCCATCAAGCCCCTGTCTGAATGTGTTCGCGACGCGCGTTTGTATGAGATGGTGACGGTTAGCGAAAATTCAATCAGTTTGCACGGATATTTTTTTTGGAAATATTAAAGCGGTGACTCATTTCACAGATTAATAATTATCATGGAATCGGGTCGATAATAAGTGATCCAGATTACGGCAATTCGCTATCATCAGCATATGATCTCGGGCATCTGGCTGATTGAGGGAATAATCGTCGGCCAGAAAATATTCAAAACCACATAAATACTGTGTGTTTAGTACAATCCATCGGCAGCTTGAAAAGAAGGTTCACATGTTAAACAACATTCGTATCGAAGAAGACTTGTTGGGTACCAGGGAAGTTCCAGCGGATGCCTACTACGGTGTTCACACTCTGAGAGCGATTGAAAACTTCTACATCAGCAACAGCAAAATCAGCGACATCCCTGAGTTTGTCCGTGGCATGGTGATGGTGAAGAAAGCCGCAGCACTGGCCAACAAAGAGCTGCAAACCATTCCTAAAAGCGCGGCAAATGCGATTATCGCGGCCTGCGATGAAGTGCTGAACAACGGCAAATGCATGGACCAGTTCCCGGTTGACGTCTATCAGGGCGGCGCGGGTACCTCCGTCAACATGAATACCAACGAAGTACTGGCAAACATTGGCCTGGAGCTGATGGGTCACCAGAAAGGTGAATACCAGTACCTGAACCCGAACGACCACGTGAACAAATGCCAGTCCACCAACGACGCCTACCCTACCGGCTTCCGTATCGCGGTGTATGCCTCTGTGGTGAAACTGGTGGACGCGATCAACCAGCTGGGCGATGGCTTCCAGCGCAAAGCGGTTGAGTTCCAGGATATCCTGAAAATGGGTCGTACCCAGCTGCAGGACGCGGTGCCAATGACCCTCGGTCAGGAGTTCCACGCGTTTAACGTGCTGCTGAACGAAGAAACGAAAAACCTGCTGCGCACCTCCGAACTGCTGCTGGAAGTGAACCTGGGCGCCACCGCCATCGGTACACGCCTGAACACCCCGGACGGCTATCAGCAGCTGGCGGTACAGAAGCTGGCGGAAGTTTCTAACCTGCCAGTTGTGCCTGCAGAAGACCTGATTGAAGCCACCTCAGACTGCGGCGCCTACGTCATGGTACACAGTGCCCTGAAACGTCTGGCGGTGAAACTGTCCAAAATTTGTAATGACCTGCGCCTGCTCTCTTCCGGCCCGCGCGCTGGCCTGAACGAAATCAACCTGCCAGAACTGCAGGCGGGTTCCTCCATCATGCCGGCCAAAGTAAACCCGGTCGTGCCAGAAGTGGTGAACCAGGTGTGCTTCAAAGTCATCGGTAACGATACGACCGTGACCATGGCCTCCGAAGCGGGTCAGCTGCAGCTGAACGTAATGGAGCCAGTGATTGGTCAGGCGATGTTCGAATCCATCCACATCCTGACTAACGCCTGCTACAACCTGCTGGAAAAATGCATTAACGGCATCACAGCGAATAAAGAAGTCTGTGAAGGTTATGTCTATAACTCCATCGGGATCGTCACTTACCTCAACCCGTTCATCGGTCACCACAACGGCGACATCGTCGGTAAGATTTGCGCCGAAACCGGTAAGAGCGTGCGTGAAGTGGTGCTGGAGCGCGGGCTGTTGACCGAAGCCGAGCTGGACGATATCTTCTCGGCCCAGAACCTGATGCACCCGGCATATAAAGCGAAACGATATACCGATGAAAGCGAACAGTAACCGTTCAGGCTAAGCTTCCGAAAGGCACGTCACTTGTGACGTGCCTTTTTTCTTTTTAGGCGTTACCAAAATACAACAATTCAATATCAACTTGTTAATAAGCAAGGCAGGTCCTTATGTTTGGAGCAGAACTCGTCATCGTCCTGTTGGCGATTTATTTGGGAGCAAGACTCGGGGGTATCGGCATCGGTTTTGCCGGCGGTCTCGGGGTGCTCGTTCTTACCCTTATTTTTCAGATTAAACCCGGCGCTATCCCGTTTGACGTTATCGAAATCATCATGGCCGTTATTGCCGCTATCGCCGCCATGCAGGTGGCTGGCGGCATGGACTATCTGGTCAGTCTGGCGGAGCGTATGCTGCGCCGTCATCCAAAATACATTACCTTCCTTGCCCCGCTGGTGACCTGGTTTATGACCATTCTCGCCGGTACTGGCCACACCGCCTTCTCCACGCTGCCGGTGATTACCGAAGTGGCAAAAGAGCAGGGCATTCGTCCGTCTCGCCCACTCTCCATTGCGGTGGTGGCGTCCCAGATTGCGATAACCGCCTCGCCTATCTCCGCGGCGGTGGTGTTCTTTGCTGGTATCCTGGAACCTATGGGCGTGAGCTACCTGACACTGCTGGCGATCTGTATTCCGGTAACGCTGATTGCGGTGATGATCACCGCCGTGCTGTGTAACTTCCTTGGCGCTGAACTGAAAGACGATCCGGTTTATCAGGAACGCCTTGCCAAGGGTGAAGTGAGCCTGCGCGGCAGCCAGGTCTTCAAGTTGAAGCCACACGCAAAACGTTCTGTGGTGTTGTTCCTGATCGGTATCGTCGCCGTCATGTTCTACGCGACCGCTATCAGTGACACCGTAGGTCTGATCCAGAACCCGGTCCTGCCGCGTAACGAAGCGATCGTTGTATTCATGCTGACCATCGCCACGCTGATTAGCATCACCTGTAAAATTGATACCAGCGAAGTGCTGAACGCCAGCACCTTCAAATCCGGTATGAGCGCCTGTGTGTGCGTGCTGGGTGTAGCCTGGCTGGGCGATACCTTCGTGAAAGCGCACATCAGTGATATCCAGACCGTCGCCGGCGACCTGCTGCACAACTATCCGTGGCTGCTGGCGGTCGTGCTGTTCTTTGCTGCCACCCTGCTTTACTCTCAGGCGGCGACCACCAAAGCGCTGATGCCTGCGGCACTGATGCTGGGCGTAACGCCGTTAACCGCCATCGCCTCGTTTGCTGCCGTCTCTGCCCTGTTCGTGCTGCCAACCTACCCAACCCTGCTGGCGGCGGTAGAGATGGATGACACCGGCTCTACCCGTATCGGTAAGTACGTGTTTAACCATGCATTCCTGATCCCGGGTGTGGTCGCGATTACGCTGTGCGTCATCCTCGGCTTTATCATCGGGGGCGTGGTGCTGTAAACCATTGCGGGTTGTAAAAATAGTTAAAATTGGGCCGCTCTGCGGCCCGTTTCATTAATGACCCGTTGTCTTGCGTGATATAGTGAAGCCTTTCGTGATGAGGAGGTCGACTTATGAACACGCCTGATGCTGTTGTCGTACTGTGTACCGCCCCTGATGAAGCTTCCGCCCAGGATCTCGCCGCCAAAGTGCTGGCCGAAAAACTGGCCGCCTGCGTAACGCTCCTTCCCGGTGCCACTTCCCTTTACTACTGGGAGGGCAAACTGGAGCAGGAGTACGAAGTCCAGATGTTGCTCAAAACCAATCAGGCGAATCAGCAGGCACTGCTCGACTGCCTCAAATCTCATCATCCTTACCAAACTCCGGAGCTGCTGGTATTGCCCGTGCTCCACGGTGATAACGACTATCTCTCATGGCTCAACGCTTCCTTACGCTGATCCTGCTGCTGTGCAGCACATCAGTCTTTGCCGGGTTGTTTGACGCGCCCGGCCGTTCGAACTTCATTCCGGCCGATCAGGCGT
>NZ_JAIWJZ010000005.1:0-47441 GCF_020216105.1 Enterobacter sp. K16B | reverse complement strand
TGTAGGCCGGGTAAGCGCAGCGCCACCCGGCAAGAAAGACGGCGCAATGGTTTACTCCAGCGCCAACAGCGCAAAGCTTGCCAGCCAGTGCCCCCCGCTGTAGTGGCTGCCCACCACATGCCCGACGCTCGCCGTCAGGTGTTTCGCTACCGCATCACGCAGCGCCTGCTGCGCCGGATGGCTGGCAGGTAGCGCTTTCGCAATGTGCTTCATGCACCACGCGCGGCTGAGGTTTAACCCGTCAAGATGGGCAATTTTCGGGTCGGTACGATCGCTCACCTCTGCCGGGTTCATCAGTGCCGCAACGGAGCCAACATCCGGCAGAAACGCGTCAAACCACGCCGAGAAGTCCTTTGACACCTTGCTCATCAGCAGCGCTTCCGTCAGCGCGCCGGAAATATACTCATCACCGCCGGGTTCGTAGTGGGCTGGATAGCGCGTGTCGGCAAGATAAAACCGCTCGGCCGAGGACAGAATAGCCTGCTCAAGCGCGCTGTCTTCTACGGCTCGGGCGTAATCGAGCGCCAGCGCGAGCGCAAATGCCGTGTTGTAGTGCGTCCCGACGCGGATCGGGTAGGTGAGCTTAGCAAGATAATCCACCAGCCGGTTGCGAATGTCCTGGGTGAGCGGCGCCAGCGTCTGATACCAGCCTGCGGCCTGTGGCAACGACGACTGTTTCAGCTCCTGGGCCAGCGCCAGCAGCCAGCCGTAGCCATACGGCCGCTCAAACGAGGCGCGGAACGGCGCGGTGAAATAGGCCAGCTCCTTCGCCACGTTCTCTTCGATCAGGTGCTCGTTGACAAGCGCGACGATCGCTTCCCGGCACGGCAAGTCGGGATAGAGACGCACGCAGCGCAGCAGCAGCCAGTATCCGTGCACCGCCGAATGCCAGTCGAAACAGCCGTAGAAAATCGGGTGCAGCTCGCGTGGCGGCAGCACGTCGCCATCATCATTCAGCAGGTGCATGATGTGGTTCGGGTATTCCTGGCGCAAATAGGTCAAAGGCATGCGGGCAAACGCGTCAGCCTGATGTTGCGTTAATTCCATGACAGCTCCTTAGCGAAACACGAGGAAATACATTAAGAACACGTTCACCACCAGCAGGGTTAACGCGGTCGGGATCTGGATCTTGATCACCTGATATTTGTCCTTCAGCTCCAGCAGCGCGGCGGGAACGATATTGAAGTTCGCGGCCATCGGCGTCATCAGCGTGCCGCAATAGCCCGCGTACATGCCAATCGCCAGTAGCGGCGCCGGGTTGCCGTGATGCACGTTAATCAGGAACGGCAAGGCGATACCGGCGCTCAGCACCGGGAAGGCCGCAAACGCGTTACCCATGATCATGGTAAACAGCGCCATCCCCACGCAGTAAATGACCACCAGCATAAAGCGGTTATCCGGGTTCACAAACAGGCTCACCACCTTTTGCACCGAGTCCCCCGTGTTCGCCACCACAAAGACCCCGCCAAGCATGGCCAGCATCTGCGGCAGGATCACCGCCCAGCCGATGGTATCGACAAGGCGACGAGACTGGCGAACCGCATGCAGCGGCGTGCCTTTGGTCAGCCACCAGCCGGTAAGGATCGCCGCAACGCAGGCCACACAGAGCGCCGCCAGGGTAAGCTGTTTCTGATCGAGCAGGAACACGCCGCCAACCGACACCCCTTTCAGGAACAGGGTGCCGATCACCGTCACCACCGGGATCATCAGGGCGGGCAGGAACAGCCAGTTCTTGAGTCTGTTCGAAGAGGCGACGCGCGCCTCCTCGGTGGACATTTTATAGTGCCCTTTCCCGACCAGGCCAAAGCCCGCCAGCAGCGCGATAACAATGACGCCGCCGCCGATGATCCGGTACGCCAGGGATTTACCCAGCTCCTGCACCATCAGGTCGCCAAACAGGAAGATCCCGCCAAACAAGAACCAGAACAGCGCGGTGGTAAAACGCTTCGGATTGGCGCGATCGCGAAGGGTCATCACGACCAGCAGCATCACGACAAAGCCAATCAGGTAATACACGCGGTTAATGGAGATAAGCGTCATCATTGCGCGGCCTCCTGCGTACCCTGTTCGGCGCGCCAGGCCATGACGTCGCGACGGATGCTGGCATCGAGGCGCAGCAGGCGCGTCATATGAATAATCAATGCCGCAATGGCGGTTGGAATGGCCCACAGGCCGATGTGCAGCGGTTCGATGCCCTCAATGCCGTTTTCCTTCAGGAACGCGTCAATCAGCAGCACCGCGCCAAAGGCAATAAAGATATCTTCCCCGAAGAAGACCGCAATGTTGTCACACGCGGCGGCATGGGCTTTGATTTTGTCGCGGATGTGCTGCGGGAGTTCGCCGTATTCGTTCAGCGCCGCCCCTTCGGCCATCGGCGCCAGCAGCGGACGGACCGTCTGAGCATGACCGCCCAGCGACATCAGCCCCAGCGCGGCGGTGCCTTCACGCGCGACAAAGTAAAGCATCAGAATGCGCGCCGAGGTGGCGCTGGCGATCTTCGCCACCCAGGCCTGGGCGCGCTCCTTAAGCCCGTAATATTCCAGCAGACCAATTACCGGCAGGATCAGAATGAAGGTGGCCAGCGAGCGGCTGTTCACGAACTTCTCGCCGAAGGTCTCCAGCAGCATGCCGAAATCCATACCGACCAGCAGACCCGTCGCCAGCCCCGCGACCACGACCACCAGCAGCGGGTTGAAGCGCAGTGCAAAACCAATGACCACGATCGGTATCCCGATCAGCGGCAACAGCGTAGTACCGTCCATAACGTTTACCCTATCGAAAGTGAGCGTTGCGCGCCGACGGCTATTTTTTTAATTTGCGGCGAGCGATGTTGTGTTTTTCGTCAGGTTTGGCAAACCTGCGCTAAAAAGCTATATCTGAACCTCAAAAACATGTAAACAATTTATCAATAAAATGTTCTTATTTTATCGATGAGTTTACATTTCTGGCTAAGGAACGTTATGACTTCAGAAAAGAGTGCTAGCTCCCATCACGACGATATCAACGACGGCCGGATCGTCTCCTCCCGCCATCTGGTGTCCGAGCGCTGCGCGGAGCTGTCAGAGCTGGAATACGCGCTGATCATGACCAGCAACGCCTTCAACAAATGGATGGTGCGCTGCATGACCGCAGCGGGCGAGCCCGACATGGGCGCCTTTGACGTCTCGCTGCTGCATCACGTGAACCACCGCGATCGCAAGAAAAAGCTGGCTGATATCTGTTTCGTTCTCAACGTGGAAGATACCCACGTGGTGACCTACGCCCTGAAAAAGCTGGTCAAAGCGGGCTACGTGACGAGTGAAAAAGCGGGCAAAGAGCTCTTTTTCTCCACCACCGAGGAGGGGAAAGCGTTGTGCATGAAGTACCGGGACGTTCGGGAAGCGTGTTTAATTGCGATCCACGCGGAGAGCGGAATTGCCGGGAAATCGATTGGGGAAACCGCGCAGCTGTTACGCACGATCTCCTCCCTGTATGACACCGCCGCCCGCGCGGCGGCATCACTCTGAGGCTAAGGACGTCTGAACAGGGTAATGCTGCGTCCGGCCAGTGCGTACTCGACGGTTTCGGTGATCGCGGTCCCGGCGGCGTCATCCGCCGTAGAGAGTTCCAGCACCCATCCCCCTTCGCCAAACTGTGGGATCTGGAACGGCACGGTGCCTTCAAACGGATTGAACAGCATCAGCACGTCGTGCCAGATGCCCTCCTCCTGCTGAAGATCCGGCCTGCTGATGGAGACCCCGAGCGTCGAGCCTTCATCCCACTGCTCGGCCTGTTGCGGACCGCCGCCGGCATTGAACCAGCGGATCTCCAACCCGTCGCGCCAGCTTTCGCGACGCAGCAGCGGCTGCTGCGCGCGCAGGGCGATCAGCCTTTGGGTAAACTCGCGCAGCGCGGTGTCGTTTTCAGAGAGTCCCTTCCAGTTGATCCATGAGATCTCACTGTCCTGACAGTACCCGTTATTATTGCCCTTTTGCGACCGGCCAAACTCGTCCCCGGCCAGCAGCATCGGCGTACCGTGAGACAGCAGCAGCGTGGCCAGGAAATTACGCTTCTGCCGCTCCCGGGTGGCAATGATCTCCGGGTTCCCGGTTGGCCCTTCCTCGCCGTAGTTATACGACCGGTTATCGTTGTGGCCGTCGTTATTGTCCTCACCGTTGTCGGCATTATGCTTCTCGTTGTACGACACCAGATCGTTCAGCGTAAAGCCATCATGGGCGGTGATGAAATTGACGCTGGCCCACGGGCGACGCCCGCGCAGATCGTACAGGTCGCCGGAGCCGAGCAGACGCGCGGCAAAGTCGGTAGAGACGTTATCTCCCTTCCAGTACTCGCGCACGGTGTCGCGGTATTTGTCGTTCCACTCCCCCCAGCCCGGCGGGAAACCGCCGACCTGATACCCGCCAGGACCGATATCCCAGGGCTCACCAATCAGCTTCAGTCGGGATAACACCGGATCCTGGGTCATGGCGTCAAAGAAGCCGCCGCGCGGATCAAACCCTTCTGGCTCGCGACCCAGAATTGTCCCGAGGTCAAAACGAAAACCGTCGATATGCATCAATTCCGCCCAGTAGCGCAGGGAATCCATCACCATCTGCAGCACGCGCGGGTGCGAGGTATTCACCGTATTCCCGGTACCGGTGTCGTTGATGTAATACCGGTGCTGGTCCGGCAGCGTGCGGTAATAGCTGTAGTTATCAATCCCTTTAAACGAGAGCGTGGGGCCAAGCTCGTTGCCTTCCGCCGTGTGGTTATACACCACGTCCAGAATCACCTCGATGCCCGCGTCATGGTACGCGCGCACCATATCGCGAAAGCCCTGGATCCCCGCGGGTCCGTAATAACGTGACGCCGGGGCAAAAAAGCCCAGCGTGTTATAGCCCCAGAAGTTCTTCAGGCCACGGTCGAGCAGGTGTTGATCGTCCGGGAACCAGTGAACCGGCAGCAGCTCTACCGCGGTGATGCCCAGGCTTTTGATGTAGTCGACCGAGGCTTTATGCCCCATCCCCTCAAACGTGCCGCGCAGTTCGGGCGGTATGGCCGGGTTGAGCTGGGTAAAGCCTTTCACATGGCTCTCATAAACGACGGTATGCGGCCAGGGGACGTTTGGTCGGTTAGTGTCCTGCCAGTCAAAGGCATTGGGGTCGATGACCCGGCATTTCGGCGTAAACGGCGCGCTGTCGCGCGTGTCGAAGCTCAAATCTAACTCGTCATGCCCCAGCTCATAGCCGAAATGGGCGTCGTTCCAGTCGATATCGCCCACCAGTTCACGGGCATAAGGGTCAATAAGCAGCTTATGCGGGTTAAAACGATGACCGTTTTCCGGATCGTAAGGACCGTAGACGCGATAGCCGTACAGCGCGCCGGGCTTCAGATCCGGTACGTAGCCGTGCCAGATCTCGTGGGTATACTCCGGGAGTTCCAGCCGGGCGATTTCTGTTTTCCCGGACGGGTCAAACAGACAGAGTTCCACCCGCTCGGCGTGAGCAGAGAACAGCGCGAAGTTGACCCCCTTCCCGTCATAATTCGCCCCCAACTGCTGGCCATGACCGGCCCGAATTTCAAACGTTGTATCCTTAGCCATTTTCGTTCTCCACGATTATTCGCAGGTAAGCAGAACCAGTACACATCCCTTTTCTGACGTTAAATCCAGCGTCTCTTGCAGAATGCGGCTTTCACCGCTGAACAGATCCCGATAGCGCTTCCCGGCCAGTTCTGCAGGGATTGCTACCGTGGTATTCACCCACAGCCTGTCGTGACCGGTGATGTCAAACACCAGACGCGGCACGGCAACGATCAGCGCCTCATCGTCCTTAACGCGGGCATAAACAATCAGATTCTCCTCACGCTCACCGGTCACCTTAAGCGGCAGCCAGTCACCGTAATGGAAAAGTGAGGCGTAATGCGGTCGAAGCCGTAACAGCGTGGCGGTAACGAACTGTTTTACCCTTCCGTCCCGCCAGCAGGCCGGGTCGTTAAACACGCGGGCATCCGCCGCGCTGAGGTGTCTTTCCAGGGCCGGGAAGTCCGGCTCCCGGCGGTTATCGGGGTCGACAAGGCTAAAGTTAAGCGCCTCGCTGCCCTGATAGATATCCGGCACACCGGGTGCCGTCAGCTTGATCACCGACCGGCTGAGGCTGTTCATCAGCCCGGCGCGGATAAAGGGCTGCATCGCCTCGCTGAAATCCTCCAGAAACGAGCTGTTGTCCGGAGAAAGCAGGTGCCGCGCGTAGCTCAGCACCACGCTCTCATAGCTCTCGTTGCTGTCGATCCAGTCGGTGCGCTGTTTCGCCTCGCGCAGCGCTTTCTCCAGGAATCCGAGGAAACGCGCTTCCAGTGATTTAAGCCCGTCCACATCGTCGGGAGACAGCGTGGCGGGCCAGACACCCGCCAGCGCCTGGTAGATCATCCAGGTGTCAGCGGCGTTCGGCGCGGTACCGTCATTAAGGAAACGCACCTGGGTCTGGTTCATCTGTCGCCAGCGGGCCAGGTTTTCCCCCCACTGTTCCGGGGCTTCCGTCAGGGTGTAAAGACGCGCCCGGGCATCTTCCCCGCGCTTGGTGTCGTGCGTGGAGGTGCCGAGCAGCGCGTCGGGCTGACGGGCAAGACGAATGCGCATCTCCTGGTGAAAACGGGATAGCGAGAACGCGCGCGGCGTCGGGTCGGCGCCTACTTCATTGAGCGCCAGCTCCAGGTTATGGCGGAAGAACAGCGTGTCTTCAACGGACTTCGCCATCAGCGGCCCGGTCAGCTGCTGGAAGCGGGTTCTGAACAGCGCGGCGCTCTCGCGGCAATCTTCCGGCAGGTCGCCGGTAAGAATGCGCACAATCAGGCTGAGCGCCGCTTCAGAGGTCTCCACGCTGGCGACCACGCGGTTGAGCAGCGCCACGTCCGGCGGGGTTAACCCCTCGCGAGTGCCATAGGTGCGGTAAACCGGAAAAGCGATAAGCAGTTCGCGCAGCGCGTGGCGGATCTCATCGCGCGGCAGCGCAACGTCATTGCGCCGGGCCAGATCAACCGCAATCGTGAGCAGCGTGGTGAATTCACCCTCAAAATTGCGATCGGTCATCAGGCCCTTAGCGTCCCGCAGTTCAGCGTGGCGATCGACCGTGCCCCCCAGCGTCTCGTCGTGGATTTTCTCCAGGCGCGGCAGGTTAGCGTCGTCGACCAGCACCTCCGCCAGCGAGGCGATAAACTCATAGCCGGTAGTGCCGGAGACCGGCCAGTCTGTGGGCAGCTGTTCTCCCTTCGCGAGAATTTTTTCGACCGTAATGTAGCAGTCGGGGCCGGTTGCCTGCCGCAGGCGCTGCAGATAGCCCAGCGGATCGGCCAGGCCGTCGATATGGTCAATGCGCAGGCCATCCACCACGCCCGCATGGACCAGTTCAAGAATAAGCCGGTGCGTGTCGTCGAAGACCGCCTCATCTTCAACCCGGACGCCAACCAGCCCGGTGATCTCAAAGAAGCGCCGCCATGAGAGCTGTTTTGGCGCTTCGCGCCAGGACATCAGCCGCCAGCTTTGTGCGTCGTGCAGCTCGGCAATGCTCTTTTCCTCGCTGTACGTGCCGGGGTTGAGCGGGTATACGGCGTCATAGTAGACCAGGGCGGCCTTTTTTGTGACAGGGTCACGTTTTAGCGTAATGGCTCCCTTCTCCAGCTCCGCCTCAAAGGTATCGCCAAGAAACGGCAGCGTGAGCGGTCGCGACCAGTCGATATCAAAATAGCGCGCGTAGCGGCTCTGCTGGCCATGTTCAATCACATCCCGCCACCAGGCGTTCTCCAGCGAGGTGGACATATGGTTTGGGACAATATCCAGAATCAGCCCCATACCGGCCTGCTTAAGCGCCGCGGCCATGCGGTCAAACCCTTCTCGTCCGCCGACGGCGGGGTCAATTTCATTTGGGTTGGTCACGTCATAGCCGTGGGTAGAGTCTTTTGTTGCGGTAAACACCGGCGAGGCGTAGAGGTGGCTGATGCCGAGATCTTTCAGATACGGCACCAGCGCGACGACGCGGTCAAAGGTCATTCCGTTACGGAACTGAATACGGTATGTGGCGGAAGGGATCATAACGATGCTTCTCCATCAGCAAAGCGAACAACAATACTGTTCGGCGGTAAAACGTCGTCTACGTCCGGCCAGGCAAAGCGCGTCTCCCCCGCGAGCGCGGGCAGCCCGACGGGTCGGGTTCCGATATTCAGCGCCAGTGAGAGTGTCCCCGACGGGAAGCGCCAGCTCACCGCCACCATGCCGGGGGCCGTCACGACCACCTTGCCTTCAACGGCGCCCCCCTGTTGCAGCAGCGGAACAATATAGCGATGACGCAGCGTGAGCAGGTGGCGCGTAAAGCGCAGCCACGTTTTGCCCTCGTCGGTGGCGATTTTATGCCAGTCGAGTTTTGAGCGGAGAAAGGTGTTCAGGTCATTCGGATCGGGTACGTCGTCATCGTGCCCCGCGTGGCCGGTAAACTCTTTCGCGCGCCCTTCCCGCACCGCCTTTGCCAGTTCGCCGTGAAAATCGGTGAAGAACAGGAACGGGTGCGTTTCACCGTACTCCTCGCCCATAAACAGCAGCGGGATATGGGGGGAAAGCAGCAGCGCGGCCAGCAGTACCCGCGTCTTGTCAGCGCCCGCCAGGGAGATGAGCCGCTCGCCCTGGGCGCGATTCCCGGTCTGATCGTGGTTTTGAATAAAATCGACAAAGAACTGCGGCGGCTGCGAGTGGCACTCCACCCCGCGGGATTCACCGGTTTGCAGGGACACTTCGCCCTGGTAGACAAACCCTTCGGCCAGCGCCCGGGCGAACTTTTTCTCCGGTTCAAAGGCAAAATCCTGGTAGTAGGCGTGCGTCTCACCGGTGGCAAACACGTGAGCAGCGTTGTGAAAATCATCGTTCCACTCGGCGGTAAACAGGGGCGTGTGGCCCTGTTCATCGCGCGGATGCAGGAAAATCACGTTGCGGCTGTCTTCCGTGGTCAGGTGAACGTGCCGGTGCGGGATCGCCTGACGGATCTTCCCGGCTATCTCCACCAGAACATGCGTATCCGAGGCGTCTTTAATCTGGTCGATGGCATCAAACCGCAGGCCATCCAGATGATATTCCGTCAGCCAGTAGAGCGGCGCATCGGTAATATACTGCCTGACCGGCTCCAGCTCATAGGCGATGCCGTTACCCCAGGGCGTCGTGCGCTGTGCATCGAAAAACGCCGGCGACAGCAGGGGCAGATAATTCCCTTCCGGGCCGAAGTGGTTGAGCACGATATCCAGCACCACGGAAAGCCCCAGCCCATGCGCGGCATCAATAAACGCGTGGAAATCCTCCGGCGTGCCGTAGGCGGCGTGCGGAGCATACAGCAGTACGCCGTCGTACCCCCAGCCGCGGGAACCGCCGGACTGGGAGACGGGCATCACTTCAAGCTGGGTGATCCCGAGCTCTGCCAGATAAGGCAGCTTGTCGATGGCCGCCCGGAAGGTGCCCTCCGGAGTGAAGGTGCCGATGTGCAGTTCGTAGATGACCGTCTCTTCCCATGGCCGCCCGGCCCATTCCCGGTTGACGGGCTGCCAGCGGCGGGGATCGATAACCACGGAAGGTCCGTTAACATCCCCCTTTTGCGCCCGTGACGCGGGATCGGGCACCGTCATCCCGTCCTGCAGGACAAACTGATATTCTGTCCCGTGTGTGACGCCGGGTACGTCTGCCTGGAACCAGCCACAGCCCGTTGCCGTCATCGGCACGTCGGCGTTGGCCAGACGAAGCGTAAGTTTTTTCTGTCCTTCTGCCCAGACGCGAAAACGTACAACGTCATCGGAAATAAACTCAGCACCCCACTGCTTTTGAAATGTCCTGAATTCCATTCATTGTCCTCGAATGACCCACATTTTACGCGGAATGAAGTACAAGCTTAGTTCAGGATTAAAAGTGCGTGAGCTCAGCGGATTTATCCGCTTCGTCTATTCTTTATGAAATAACTCACTACAGAGAATACTATGCAGATTCGAAAAGGATTAAATACCGACCTCGTTCGTCTTGAATGTTGTGACTTTTCTTTCACCATAAGCCACATTGCCCGAGAGCCCTTTATCCACTGTGATTTGCATATCGAAGCCGTTGCCGAGCCCTGGATAAAAACCTACGAGCTCGACATACAAACCCTTGAAAACCATTGCGTAAATCCGGACGCCATATTTCTTGTCGCCGAAACTGATGACGGCGAAATAGCCGGATTTATTACCGCCTCAATGAGCTGGAATAAATTTATTTCGGTGGATTATATTGCCGTCGATCGCGCCAGACGCAGAACCGGCGCGGCTCAAAAATTAATGGCCGCCGCCCACGTCTGGGCCCGCAGCGTCAATGCCGCCGGATTACGACTGGAAACCCAGAATGTGAACGTGTCTGCCTGCCTTTTCTACCGCCATTATGGTTTTACCCTGGGCGGATACGATCGTTATTTGTACAACGCCTTACCGGAAAAAGACGAGGTCGCCCTGTTCTGGTATTACATGCTGGTATAGCGGCGCGGCATTCATCAATTTGTCATTAAATTTCACTACCCTTTCCGGATTTTAAACAAGGCGTTGAGGAAAGAAGCGTGAATTTTATGGCGAAGGCAGTACTGCTGGCATTACCTGTTCTGAGTGCGACGGCAACGGCCGCTGAGAGCAACCTGTGTGAACCCAAAGCGTACGAAATGGCGCTGCGCTATCAGCAGAAATCGGCTGAGATTATGGCTCTTCAGCTACAGACATATCGGTTTGCCACCGAGCGTTTCAATGAAAAATTAAAAAATCTGAAAACGCCCGAAAATTACGCCGTGGTGATGGATCTGGACGAAACGGTACTGGACAACACGCCTCTGCTGGTGCGCGACACAGAGCAGTGCCACGACTATACAAAATGGGACACCTGGAGCGACTGGGAGAAACAGGGGAAACCCGGTTTGATCCCGGGGGCGAAAGCGTTTCTTGACCACGTGAATCAAAGTAAGGTCCGTATCTACTATGTCTCGGATCGTATGCAGGAAAACAAAGCCGATACGCTCAATACCTTAAAAGCCCTCGGACTTCCGCAGGTCTCCGACGAAAGCGTGCTGCTGGATACCGTCAGTAAGGAAGAGCGTCGCCAGAGCATTCTCAAAAAGCAGCAGATCGTGATGCTGTTCGGCGACAGCCTGCCGGATTTCGCGGTGCAGTTTAAAAACAAAAAACCAAGCGAGCAGCAGCGCGAGCTGGTGGAAGCCAGTAAGGCGCACTTCGGCGATGACTGGATTGTGCTGCCTAATGCCGCTTATGGCTCATGGTCCAAAGCCACGCCGGACAGCTGGAACGCACCGCTGAAAAAATAATGTCTTACGGGCCGGGAAAGCTATCGCGCGCCTTCCCGGCCTTTCGGTTTCCTATCCATCCCGTTTATAGGTCCTATCATTTCTGGGCAGCTTCTTATAATTTTACGGAGCAGTAAGATGAGCACTTTCAAAGGAGACTCGTATGCTTACCGTGAAAAAACTTGCTCTTTCCACGCTGATTTCCAGTTCACTGCTTTTTTACCCTGCGCTCCAGGCCTCTGCAGAAACGCCGCAGCACGTCGTTAAACAACCGGCGGGCGGTTACAGCGTGCAGGTCGGCGACGTGCTTGTCACCTCGTTTACGGACGGAACCGTCGCGCAGGATCTGCACACGCTGCTGCGCCGGACAACGCCGCAAAACATTGATGCCCTGCTCGCGAAAAATTTCCAGACCAACCCTGCCGAGGTGTCCATCAACGCTTTCCTGATTGCGATACCCGGACATAAAATCCTGGTGGATACCGGGTCAGGCCAGCTCTTTGGCCCCGATGCCGGCGGACGTCTGGTTGAGAGCCTCGCCACGCAGGGAATAAAACCCGAGGACATTACTGAAGTCCTGCTGACCCACGCCCACTCCGATCATGCGGGCGGCCTGGTGAAAGACGGCAAGGTGGTGTTCAGCAACGCCCGCGTCTTCGTTGGTAAACCGGACATCGACTTTTTCTTTAACGACGACAATCAGAAGAAAACTGGCTACGGCAAGAACTACTTCGATGTCGCGCAGAAGACCTTAAAACCCTATCTTGACGCGGGTAAAGTGGTGCCGTTTAGCGGCACATCGGAGATTCTTCCGGGGCTTACCGGCACGGTTCATCCCGGACACACGCCGGGTTCAGCCTTCTACACCCTGGAAAGTAAAGGCGAGAAGATCACCTTCGTGGGCGACATCATTCACGCCGCGGCGGTCCAGTTCCCGCAGCCTGCGGTGACCATCACCTACGATGAAGATGAGAACAAAGCGGCAAGCGTACGCGAGCATGCGTTCGCTGACTTTGTGAAAAATAAAGACCTCATTGCCGCGCCTCATCTGCCGTTCCCGGGCATCGGCTATGTGACGAAAGGCGAGAAAGGCGGCTATGCCTGGGTCCCTGTGACCTATACCAACCGGGACGCCAGCAGCGCGAAATAAGATGACGCGGATATCTGACATGGACATAGACCTGCTCCTGACGCTGGATGCCCTGCTTCAGGACAGGAACATCACCCATGCGGCCGCGCGGCTGGGCATCAGCCAGCCCGCGCTGTCCGCTCGTCTCGCGCGTCTGCGCACGTTGTTTGGCGAACCGCTGTTTATCCCCTCCCCGCATGGACGCGGGGTATTGCCCACGCCGCGAGCGGAAGCGCTTAAGCCCCAGGTGGAAAGCGTGCTGCGCGGCATCAGCGCGATGTTTGCCCCCACCACGTTCGAGGCGCGAACCAGCCGCCGGACCTTTGTTATTGCGCTGCATGAAAACCCGGCGCTGATGCTAGGCACCGGGCTGCTTAACCAGGTGGTTACCGATGCTCCCGGTATTCGCCTGCGCTTCGCCCTGCCCGAGATGGCCGAACTGCCGCAGCAACTGGAGAACGGCGATGTGGACATCTACATCGGCGTAAGCGCGGGCGCCCATGACGGCTGGGTGAGGCGCAAACTCCTCGACGACGCTTTTGCCACCGCCCAGCGTAAAGGCCATCCGCGCGGGACAGGTCCGCTGGATCTGGAAAGCTACTGCGCGCTTTCTCATCTGGTGGTCTCCTCTGCGGGGGATCCGTTCACCGGCTTTGTCGATCAAACCCTCGCCGGGCTGGGCCACCAGCGACACGTTGCCATGTCCACGCAGAGCTACGCCGTGGCGCCTGCGCTGGTTGCCGGTACCGACCTGGTGTGTACCCTGCCGGAACGGATGCTGAAGCAGTTTGCCAGCACGCTGGATCTCTTTACGCCGCCGCTGCCGCTCCAGCCGATTACCATCAACATGTACTGGCACCCGAAGAACAGCCAGGATCCGGCGAACGCCTGGCTGCGCGAGCAGCTGCTGCGGGCGGCTGGACGTCAGGTGTGATGATTCCAAAGTGAGCTATTCATCACGGCGATTACGTTCAAATCCCCTCCGTCCTCTTGCAGCCCACTCAGCATTGAGCACAACATAGCGCTCAAAGCGCTCACGCAGTTGCGTGAGCTTCAACGGTAGTTCTTTGGTGACAAAAGCTTCCGGGATGTCAAAATCATCAAGATGTCCTGCAAGGTAGGAGTGAACAGCCTCCAGTACATCCGGCAGCGTGATGTTGTTGCTTTGTTGCCTTTCAAGTAGCGGACCCTGCCAGCTATGCCAGAATGCTTGCTGGCGTAGGCAACCTTCATCATTAGCCAGCCGCCACAAGTCCATAAATATCTCCCGTGCTACTTTGAAGGGCTGTTCATCAAACTGCTCGATGAGAAAGAAATAACATGGGATTTTCAGCGCGTTAATTCTGGCAATTTCAATTTCTGCATCGCGACGTAAGTTAATCAGATTACTAAAGCGAGAGCGCATACAGGCGACAGGGGTGAGCACTCTTACCTTTTCATTCATTTCTGGCATGCCAGGGCCGGTGGCTTCCACATAAAATGGAGCAGTATGCAGGTAAAGTTTTGCCCCTAGAAAATCAGAATGGTCAAAACCTCCGGGCCGGTCGATAATATCCACCACATTTGGCTCGTCAGGCGCATCCGGTACGGCAAACAAGCGTCCATCATCACGCTTGATATCGTGAGTGTCCTGATCGATAAGCATGAACAGTGCAAGGGATGGTGGCTGGCCGTCTGTGTTCTCCCACGTTTTAACGTTTAGCGTTTCGGCTATCGCCGCAATATCC
The DNA here is from genome assembly GCF_020216105.1 of Enterobacter sp. K16B. Taxonomy (NCBI): domain Bacteria; kingdom Pseudomonadati; phylum Pseudomonadota; class Gammaproteobacteria; order Enterobacterales; family Enterobacteriaceae; genus Enterobacter; species Enterobacter sp. K16B. The sequence continues at coordinate 33,267 of NZ_JAIWJZ010000005.1, read as the reverse complement.
TCTTTCCGGGCGCTATAATCGCAATCAACAGAAGTTATAAGACGCTCGTCAGGCAACCTGTCGCCGTATTGTGCATGATAGTAGGATATCCAATATTGTACGGCCTGACCGCCGACTGTGATAACGGCATGTCTGAGCCTATCAGCATTGCAGATCAGTTGCTGATTTAGCAGATATATCTGCTCATAGGGAGGAATAACATCTTGAACAGGCATAAAAAAACCATCAACGAATGATGGTTTATTGTGCCTTAAAGTTCAGGATCAGGCAAAAGTGATAGCGTGAGCAAATTTATTGCTAGCTGACTTGCTGAAACGACTTTTCATGGCAGGCTTGTATCCGTCACGACCACGCGCTACCTGCACCGCTACGGCATCGTAACGTTTATGCTGCTTTTGTTTGGCTTGTGCGGGAGACATAATTAAGTACCTGACGGTTGAAACATACAAATCGGTTGACGTAACTATACGTCACGAAACTACATCACACAATAGTGAGCTATGGTTAGACATCAACGATGTCTGCCCCACTGGCAACCACTACTCTGGCCGCATCGGTTTGAAGCCGCGCTGGTCACTGCTTTCGTTGCCTTTTGCGGATAATTTTCTTCTTCCATTTTCCTTTTGTTCACCTCTCCGAGGTGAAGAAACCTCACGCCAAAATTGCCGCTTCCCCTCCTTTCTTGGTACCCTTTCAGCGTTTACCCCATTCCCCTGAAAATCGAGACATCCGGACGCCTATGACTGCACATATTTCCAAAGATCCTTTGCATGGCGTAACGCTGGAGATGATGGTCAACGCCCTGGTGGCGAAATATGGCTGGCACAAGCTGGGCGACCGAATCAAAATTAACTGTTTCAGAAAAGACCCCAGCGTTAAATCGAGCCTGAAATTTCTGCGCCGTACCCCGTGGGCGCGCGCGGAGGTTGAAGCCCTGTATCTGGACTCTCTCAACGATGAGGGACACGCAGAACAGGAAGCGCCCGTCTTTAATCCCTGGGCCAACAGTCGGATTATCAAGAGCTAATACGCAAATGACGCGACACGTAAAACGGACTGGTGCGCTGGCTGCCTGCGCACTTTTACTTGTAAGTTGCTCCTCAAAACCGCCAAAGTCACTGGTTACCCCCCTTCCCACCATCAGCAAACCGACGCAGCAAGCAAATGTGCCGATGCGCGGGATCTGGCTGGCGACCGTCTCGCGTCTCGACTGGCCCCCGGTGGCCTCGGTGAACGGCCGCAGCGCGGATCAGCGCATCGCGATGCAGAAACAAGCGCTGACCAGCAAGCTCGACAACCTTAAACACCTCGGCATTAACACGGTGTTTTTCCAGGTGAAGCCCGACAGCACGGCCCTCTGGTCATCAAAGATTTTGCCGTGGTCAGATACGCTAACGGGCAATATCGGTGAGTATCCGGGATACGATCCGCTGCAGTTTATGCTCGATGAAGCGCACAAGCGCGGCATGAAGGTCCATGCCTGGTTCAACCCTTACCGCGTGTCGACCAATACTAAACCGTCCACCATCGCCGCCCTGAACCGGACGTCCTATCAGACCCCGTCCAGCGTCTATGTCCAGCACCCGGAGTGGGTGCGCATCTCGGGCGACCGCTTTGTGCTCGACCCGGGCATTCCCGACGTGCGGGACTGGATCACCAAAGTGGTCACCGAAGTGGTGGCGAACTACCCGGTAGACGGCGTGCAGTTCGATGATTACTTCTATGCAGAATCGCCGGGATCCGCGCTTAATGATTCCCAGACCTGGCGGCAGTACGGCCAGGGATTTGCCTCCAAAGCCGACTGGCGAAGACACAACACGCAGCAACTGATTGTCCAGGTCTCCCGGGCGATTAAACAGACAAAGCCCGACGTGGAGTTCGGCGTCAGCCCGGCAGGCGTGTGGCGCAACCGCTCCTTTGACCCGGCAGGCTCCGACACCCGCGGCGCCGCGGCCTATGATGAATCCTACGCCGATACGCGTCAGTGGGTTCAGCAGGGCCTGCTGGACTACATCGCCCCGCAGATTTACTGGCCCTTCTCGCGGGATGCCGCGCGCTACGACGTGCTGACCAGATGGTGGGCCGACGTGGTGAAGCCGTCCCACACGCGCCTGTACATTGGCATTGCGTTCTACAAGGTGGGTGAGCCGTCAAAAAATGAGCCTGACTGGACGGTTCAGGGCGGCGTGCCGGAGTTGAAAAAACAGCTCGATCTCAACGATTCGCTGCCCAACGTTAACGGCACCATCCTGTTCCGCGAAGATTACCTCAACCGCCCGCAGACGCAGCAGGCGGTGAATTACCTGAAGGGACGCTGGGGTGGCTGAATGACAACCAGGCAGAAACGCCCTGTTTCTGCCTGGCTATTTACGGCTTCGGCCCGAACATCGCCTCAAGCTGCTGCGCATCAGGCATACCGACCACCTGCTGCAGCTCATTTTCCGCATTCAGATAATAAATGGCTGGCGTGGCGTTAGCGCCCAGGCTGTCCATCAGCGCCTGGTGCTTCTGCAGTATCGCTACCGTTTCGCGGGAAGCCTCACCCTCTGGCTTCGGCAACTTTTTCCCACCGGAAAGCTCGTATTCGTGCCAGGCCGCCACCGGATCTTTCGCATTGAGGATCGCGGCGGCGTTACGTCCGCTGTTGGGGTTGATGAACGCCACCAGCAGCGTATTGAGCTGCACCTTACCCGCCTTCACCCACGGCTGCGCCTCGGACCAGAACTGCTTGCAGTACGGACAGAACGGATCGGCAAAGACAAAGACCTTACGCGGGGCGCTATCCGCCCCTTCCTTCAGGGGATGTGCCGCGTTGAGGTTTTTCCACATCTCGCGCCCCATCGGGGCGTAGATCTCTTTCTGGAAGTAGCCTTCGCTAAGGTTCTTCCCCTTGTCGTCATAAAGATAACCTGAGATCACGTGCTTGCCGTCCGGCGTTAAAAACAGCGTGACGCCCATGTCCTGATACTGCCCCAGCCAGGCTGGCGCCCCGCCGGGAGCATCCAGCTTCTTGATGATTTTAATGTTCTGCTGCTCGCTGAAGTGCTTCACCACATCCGGTATGGCTTCAGCCGCCTGTACCAGCCCTGACGTCGCCAGCGCCGAAAGTAACAGTAATTTTTTCATTTCCCTCTCCGGTTTGTCGGGGGCATTCCGCCCCCTTCAGGTTAGCGGTTTTTCAGTGCGTCACTGACCATTTCATCGAACTGTTCGAACGGCACCCAGCCGGGAAGCAGTCCCTCGCCGATAAGGGTGGCGGGCGTGCCCTGGATCCCCATTTTTTCCGCGACGATCAGGCTGCGCTTGATCGTCAGCAGGCTCTCGTCATCCGGCGTCGTCACGTTCACGCCCGCCCGCTTCTGCGCCTCCTGAATGCTGGCCTCATCGTGGTACCCCTTTTTCGCCATCAGGGTATGGTTGAGTTTCATAAACTGCTCTGGATGCGCACGCCAGACGGTTAATGCGTCTCGCGCGGCGGTGAGCGAACTTTCCGAACGGAAAGGTAAAAACTTAAAGACTACCGCCACGTCCGGGTGTTTTTCGACAATCTTCTCCAGGTACGGATCGAATTTTTTACAGTACGGACAGTTGTAGTCGGTAAACACCACGAGGGTGAGCTTTGGTTTTTTCGCGCCGATGCGCGGGGAGTTCGGGTCGTTAAACAGGAAATCAGCGATCATCTGCTGCGCGCGCTGCTCCTGGTCCGGCGTCAGCGGCTGGGCCGCGAACACCTGAACCGGGGCCAGCAGAAACAGAAGCGTAATAAGGAGTGTTTTCATCGTACAGTTAGCCTTTTGCGTTGTTCAGGGTGGTGACCAGGGTGCGTTTGTCCAGCAGCGGCGAGAGGATTTCGCCATCAGGCAGGCCGGGGCCATACACCGCGTTAAACGGGATGGCGTAGCGGTTTCGCTTCGCCAGAAACGCCGCGATGAGCGCGGACGGCTGGCTCCAGTCTCCGCGCAGGGCCACCACGTCCGGCTGGCGCAGTGCGGCAACGATCTCCGGCTGAGTGAGTACCCGATGCTCGTTCACCTTACAGGTTACGCACCAGTCGGCAGAGATATCCACGAACACCCGTTTCCCCTGCGCCAGCGCCTGCCCGATGGCCGCCTCGCTGAGCGGCTGCCACGGTATGGCCTGCGCGGTATTTTGCGCCGGCGCGTCAGGCGGCGCGTTAAGCAGCCCGCGCACCTGATACCCGCCGAACGCCGACAGCGCGATAACCACGAGCCAGAACAGCGGCGAGGCCGTTTGCCGCTTCATTGCGAACAGCGCCAGCGTGACGGCGACCAGCATCAGCAACACCACCTGAGTGACCCTGTCGCCCAGATGCAGGCTCAGCAGCGTCGCCAGCCAGAAGCTGGAGGCCAGCATCATCAGGCCGAGAACGACTTTCAGCGTGTTCATCCAGCGACCGGGTTTCGGCAGCAGCAAGGCCGTTTTCGGCACCAGGGCGACAAACAGCCACGGCAGGCTCATGCCCACGCCGAGCATCAGGAAGATGAGCCACAGGGCGTGCAGCGGCGCGCCAAGGGCAAAGGCAACCGCGGTACCCAGAAACGGCGCGGAGCACGGGGTCGCCAGCAGCGTGGCGAACATCCCTTCACAGAAGCTGCCGCCAATCCCCGTCCCCCCGGCCGTTGCCAGCCGCCCGGCGGCGGCAGAAGGCAGCAGCATCTCAAAGACCCCAAACAGGTTCAGCGCAAACAGGAAGGTGACGGCGACCATCAGGCCGATAAACCACGGGTTCTGGAACTGAATGCCCCACCCCAGCGACGCGCCGGCCAGCTTCAGCGCGGTGACCATTGCGGCCAGCAGCATAAAGGAGGTCACGATCCCGGCGCTGGTGGCGAGAAAGCGCAGCCTGATCGTGCGGCCATCCGAACCCGCGTGCAGGATGCTGTTGAGCTTCATGCCCATCACCGGCAGTACGCAAGGCATCAGGTTCAGGATCAGCCCGCCCAATAGCGCAAACAGCACCATTTTGCCGATCCCGTCCGCCACTGAAGTCTCTTCGGGCGTTGTCCCAACGGTCATGGTGGTTTGCTGCGCGCGATCGCCATTGGTCAGCACAAACGACAGCGCTTTGCCTTTCAGCGAGGCGGGCTTATCGCCCCATTCATCGGTGACGGGGACCGTTACCCGAAGCGTATTGCCGTCGTGTTTAATGACCGGCTCGCCGGGCAGAATGTCACCCTCCAGTGGGTCAAAGAAGATCCCCGGATTATCCCATTTCCCGTCCGTCGTCCCCGTCACCACCAGATTGCCGTCAGAAAGCCAGGCCGACAAATCGGCGGAAACGCCGGAGGTGCCCGGCACGGCGCGCATCGCTTGCGCGAAGGCGCTGCGGAAGCCCTCATCCACCGGTTGGGTAAAATCGAGGTGCAGCGGGTAGTCCGTCAGCAGGCAGACGTTGCTGCAGGTAGAGAGCGTGAGCGTCCCGTCGAGCGTGTCGCCCCTCACCCCGTCGAGCGTAATCGGAATAGTGACCTTATCGTGATAGCCCTGCGTGGTCATGCCGGAGATATCGAAGCGCGACGGGACCGGCCAGGACCAGCTGTCCGTTACGCCGTCCGGCCAGCTGATTTTCGGCGCCACGCCGCCCTCGCCCGGCGATCGCCAGTAGGTTTTCCAGCCGGGTTTTAGCTCAACGGTGAGCAGGCCCTTAATGTGGTTTTGTTCCCTCTCCGCCTGAAAGCGGATGCGGGCGTGATCGTTTTGGGGGGAAACCAGCCAGCCGGTGTCCGCCGCATGGGCAATGCCGATGCAGGACAGCCACAGGAAGACGAATCCCCTGAAGAGGTTAACCATGTTTTACTCCGTGAACAGTGAAAAATTATCGTGCGGTGACGATGATTTTCACTCACGGAAAACGCAGTTTTTCAGGTGTATTCGGGGAGGCGGTGCCTGAACGGGCTGTTCGACGGGCGCAAACGCCCGCCCTTGCGTAACCAGCTGCAGCAGCGCGAAGAAGATAATAATGGCTGGTAGCGCACCGTCGAAGAACAGCGGCTGCGCGCAAAGCAGCGAGTGCGCGCCCAGCTGACAGGGCGACGGGCCGGGCTGTTCCGTATCGCTGGTTTGCGCCGGGGCATCAGCTACCAGAGAAATCTGCGGATCCAGTCCCTGTAAAAAATGGTTGAGCATCACCGCACGCTGCACGAGGCAAAGCGCCATCGCCAGACAGGTGATAATCAAAAGCCATTTTCCGAGGAGCTGACGGTTGCGCATAACATTCCAGAGTAACAAGACGCCCCGATCATAAACGATAGTGATGAATCTACAAGTGCCGGAAGTGTAAGGTTTTGTCTGTCACCGCTATTCGCCCGTTAGCGCGTCATAGACGTCCCGCAGCCGGGTGCGCAGAAACAGTACTGCCTTATGCTTGCGGGATAACAGCGCCTGTTCGCTGGCACCGGTCTCCTCTGCCAGCATTTTAATGCTGTAGCCGTGGAGCTCGGTCTTCTCAAACACCTCCCGCTGCGGCGGCGGCAGTTCAGACAGTGCCTGCCCCAGCTCTTCCCACAGCAGCGTTTTGAGGTACTCCTCCTCCGGCGTGTGCGGTACGCCAAACAGGGTTTCGGCCAGCTCGTCCTCCGGGAAACCCTCGTCGTCATCGCCCGTAAAATAGCCGGAGAGCGAGACCTCGCGCTTTTTACGCGCCCGGTCGGTCATCTCGTTACGCGCCGCGCGGAACAGCCAGGCGGCGACGTTTTCGACCGGCTGTTCCACTTTCATCAGCTGATACGTCACTTCCTGCAGAATGTCGTCGGCATCATCACGGACGGACGTCCGTCCGCGAATGAAGGCTCTCAGCCGGGCGCGGCAGACATTGAGCGCCGACAACAGCATGGATCCGCCCGCCTCCCCGGCTTTCATTTCGCTCACTCTGCTTCCGGCGCTTTTGGCGTGGCGTCGTCGCGCTTATCGTCACGATGCCCGTGCCAGCCGCAGTGCCCGCGGCCGTGACGACCAAACCCTTCGCGGCGCTGCTGAATAAACGCCTCGCGCTGCTCGGGCGTCATGTTCATCCAGCGTTCGTGCATGCGGCGGTGCGCACCGAACATCCCAGGGCGGAAGCCCAGCCCGCCAAACAGAATGCGGCTTAGCACCAGAATACCCAGCGCCTGCCAGAATCCGATGGCCTTCACGCCAAGGATCGCCGGAAGCAAGGCGTTCCACAGGGACATCACCAGCAGGCCGAGCACGATGAAAATCACCGCGCCGATGACTAATCCCTTGCCCATACGGTGACGACCAAATCCGCGCCCGTGACCTCTGCCGTGCATTTCAAAATCTCTCATGGTGTTTACCTCGTTTACCGTAACTGATTATGGCTTGTGATGAGGTAGACGGATGAGGGAGGGAAATATTGCTGGGGTGGATGAAAATTTTTTGTGCTGTCGGATTTGGACTCATAGCTGTTAGAGTTGGCGGGCGCTATGAGTCACCTTCAGGCCATCATTTTTTGCGTAATGAAGTCGCTAGTCTTCGCTTGACAGAAAAGGAGAAAGGCGCGAGTAAATGGCATAAAAAGTCCGGCAGTCTGAGTGCCGGTCTTGTAGCGTAATTCAAGCATCAGTTTTGCCATGAAATGATGTCGTCCAGACCAGAGAGCAGGTCGTGAAAGTAACTTTCATCAATCTCGAAGGAATCGTCAAGGGTAACACTGTCAGCATGGTTTTCAGGCATCAGTACCATACTCACTCCAACAGCCCCGGCAAAATGTGCCTGATGAAACTTAAGCATAACCTGCTCGAATGCCGAGGTTAAACTAATATCCTTAGACTTTGTACCTGTCGTTAAGGCCTGATGGAAAGCATGTGCATCATTCCTGAATTGCTCTAACTGACCGACAAAAAACTCTGCAGCAAACTCTGTTTTTAAGACAGGGATTGAGAATTCAACCCATACCATAATACGGCTATAGGCAGGCACCTCGGGTTCAGTCAGCCTTTCATAGGGCGTTAATTTAAGGTGTCTGTCACCGCTTGTGATATCTATCATGCCCCCCCCTTACGGCATGTACTGAAAATGCATAATAGTCCAGTCAGCTTCCCTGACCAACACCTCTAGACGGTAAGTCTTGTAAATATAAGTGCTTTTAAAACATGAAACTTTGTCTGATACGGCTTTCCCGTTACGCCAGACATTAAATAGGCTCCCTCAGGAGCCTCTTATATTCAATCAAGCCTGCACCGGCAAACTAAAACTCGAAATACTCCGCGATAGCTGCTGCGCCTGCTCTTCCAGCGAGGCCGCTGCCGCGGCGGACTGCTGCACCAGCGCGGCGTTCTGCTGGGTCACGCCGTCCATCTCGGTCACCGCCTGCCCGACCTGGCTAATCCCGCGGCTCTGCTCTTCCGAGGCGACGGAAATCTGCTCCATCAGCGTATTCACCTTATTGACCGACGAAATAATCGCGTCAATCACCGCACCTGAACGGCTCACCAGCTCCGCACCGTTTTTCACGCTGGAAACCGACTGGGCAATCAGGCTCTCAATGTCCTTGGCGGCCACCGCACTTTTCTGTGCCAGGGTGCGCACTTCGCTGGCCACGACCGCAAAGCCACGGCCCTGGGTACCGGCGCGCGCCGCTTCAACCGCCGCGTTCAGCGCCAGGATGTTGGTCTGGAAGGCGATGCTGTTGATCACGCTGGTGATGTCTTCGATGCGCTTCGAGTTCGCGGCGATGGTATTCATCGTGTCGATGACTTCGCGGGTCACCGCTTCACCGGTGTGGGCATTTTTCACCGCGTCCTGCACCAGTTTACCGGCCTGGAACACATTGTCGGTGTTGTTCGCCACCGTCGCGCTCAGCTCTTCCATGCTGGCCGCCGTCTGGGTTAATGCGGAAGCCTGCTGCTCGGTGCGTGACGCCAGGTCAATATTCCCGGAGGCAATCTCCTGGGCTGCGTGCGTCACGGTATGGCTCGCATCGCGTACCTGAGCGATGGTTGACAGCAGTGCCTGACGCATCTGCTCCATCGAGCTCATCAGATGATCGATTTCGTTATGTGCGCTCCCCTTCACCGGCACCGGAATGTCCAGCTTACCTGCCGCAATCTGGCTGCAGTGCTCGCGCGCGAGGTTGACCGGCGCGAAGACAAAGCGCTTCATCAGCAGGCTGACTGCGATGATCACCACCACAAACAGACTGGCGATTGCGGCAATGATCGCCAGGCCAGAGACGAAGTTACTGCTCGCATCTTCATTCAGGCTTTTGGCATATTTCTGGTGCACGGAAAGGACCTGGTCGAGAACGATCTCGTACTGGCGATCGAGGCGGGACACTTCCGGGATCAGCGCGTCAAACTTGCCGACATCGTGTGCCGCAGCGGCATCAATCAGCGGCGCAAGCCCCTGGTTGCGGTAGTTCTGCCAGGCATCCTGATAGGCACTCACCAGCGGCGCTTCATCGCTCAGGCGCGGTGACGCCATAAAGGCCGCAAACGCGTGGTCCGCTTTGGTCAGCGCCTCTTTCACGGCGGTCAGCTTTGCTGCCCCGTCCGCCGCGTTGCCCGCTTCCACCATCTTCACATACTCCATCACCCGAACGCGCAACGTACGGCTGTGGTTAATGGGGTCAATAATGGACAGCACCACCTGGATCTCTTTGTTGACGTTATCCAGGGAATTATTACTTTTAATGATGAGGCCAACGCTGGTGACAGTGCTGACAACAAAGAAGAAAAGCAGCGAGAACAGGATAATCAGGGACGACTTTTTCAACGACATAAACCAATACCTCAAGGAGAATTATTCCTTATGGTTATCGGCGCTTCCAAAACTTAAATTAATTAAAGTTATTGAAGTATCGAACCGGGCTATTTCGCTGACTTATAGCGTCGCTGCAGGGTGGCATTGAGCTTGCGCTGCAACGGCTGCGGCGTCTCCCCTTCGATTAATTTGCTAATCAAATCAAAGCAGTGCCACGCCAGCTGGCGGTTATCCTGGCGAATGGTATCCACGGGGATCGTCAGCGAATCATAGAGATAGTGATCGTCAAAACTGGCTAACCTGATATCGCTTTGCAACAGGTTATGTTGGCCCATATAGCGCAACACCCCTTCCAGCAGCCCGCAGGCGGCAGCGAACAACGCTTTCGGCGGACGTCCCAGCCGGGCGCAGAGTTCGGCAAACATCTCGTAACCGGAGCTCGGGTGATAGTTGCCGTGAATGATCCACTCCGGACGCAGTTCCACACCGGCATCACGCAGACCCTGTTTGAACCCTTCCAGGCGGTCGCGCGTCGGGGATAAGCGGGGCTGGCCGCCGAGGAAGTAGAACTCATCAGGATGCTGGCGCGCAATATCCGCCACCAGTTCCGTCGTCGGGGTAATAGAGTCGGTGATCACCAGCGGCAGCGCGCTGTCGTTGATGTGGCGGTCAAACAGGACCACCGGCAGCTGCTCGCTCAGCTTATGGTAGTCCGCGTCGTTAAGCATGCTGGAGGCCACGATCAGCCCGTCCACCTGCCGCGCCACCATGTTGTTCACCACCACCGTCTCCTGCCCCGGGTTTTCATCGCTGCAGGAGATCAGCAACTGAACGCCCGCCTCGCGGCACAGCGTTTCCAGCTCGTGAGAAAAGACGGCAAAACCGTAGTTGGTGATCTCCGGAACCACCAGACCAATGGTGTGGCTGCGGTTATCCCGCAGCGAACGGGCGTGAATGCTGGGTTGATAGTGGTGCTCTTTTGCAATCGCCAGCACGCGCTCACGCGTCTCTTCCGCCACGCGAAGCTCTTTGCTGCGACCGTTCAGGACCAGGCTGGCGGTGGCTTTGGACACCCCCGCCAGCTCCGCGATGTCTTTGATGGTGACGCGTTTTGTTTTTCTCACAACGACTTAGATCCGGCTGCCAAAACCCTCATTCTATCATGCACGTGCGCAACGACCAGTAGCGTAATGTGATGTCGGACGCACCTTCGAATCGCACCCGGGCCGGATGGACAGGAAAATAGCGGCTGCTCATCACCCCTTCGCCGTGGTTGATGAAAATTTCAACGCTGGAGCGGTCGCACAGGACGCGTAAATGACGGACGTCGCCCTGCCAGTAGCGGGTCAGCGTTTCACCGGTTTCCAGGCTCGCGCGTTCCAGACGCAGGCCCTGCCCATCGACGCTGAGGCGCAGCGCGCCGGCAAAATCGACATTCACCTGCGAAGCGCCCAGCTCAAACTCCAGGCGCGTCGCGTCGAGTGCGGGCGCGGCGCTGGCGCGCCCCTGCCAGTTGTGTTCATCTTCGCGCAGCGCCGTCAGCTCACGCACCGGGGTCTGCCAGAGCCTACCGTCGCGGTACCGTAATTCGCGCGGACAGGTCATCTGGTGCATCCAGCCGTGCGCCCGCGTGGGCTGCAGCATCTCTTCCCCGTCCGGTACGCCCATCCAGCCGATCAGAATGCGGCGACCGTCTTCCGCCAGCGTGGTTTGCGGGGCGTAGAACTCAAAGCCCGCATCCAGTTCGTGCAGCTCGCCGTGATCAAACCGGGCGGTGGAAGAGTCAAACGCCCCGCTCATCCAGGTGGCCGGATAGGTGTTGAGGTAGCGATGCGGCTCGCGCGCCAGCCCCTGTGGGCAGCAGATCAGGACGTGCGTCCCGTCGAGGGCAAACAGGTCCGGGCACTCCCACATATACCCTGCATCCGACAGGCCGTTGACGCCGTGACCGGCGATCTCCCCACAGGATTGCCAGGCGTGCAAATCGGCTGACTTAAACAGCAGCACCTTGCCGCGCTTTTGCACATCCTGTGCGCCAAGCACCATGTACCACATCCCGTCGTGCTGCCACACCTTCGGGTCGCGCACGTGGCCGGTGTAGCCTTCCGGCAGCGCCAGCACTGGTCCCAGCTTCATGAAGGTTCCGTCCGGCTGTTCCACGGCCAGGCACTGCCAGGCCGTGCGGCTGCCGTCATCAAACTTGACGTTGCCGGTGTAGCACAGGGTCAGGACGCCCGCGTTATCCACGGCGCTACCGGAATAGCAGCCGTTGCGGTCATACTCTTCATCCGGCATGAGCGCCAGCGGCTCGTGCCGCCAGTGCACCAGGTCCGCAGAGCTCCAGTGCCCCCAGCACTTAAAGCGGTGCTCGCAGTCCAGCGGGTTCCACTGATAAAACAAGTGATAGCGGCCAGCAAACCAGATAAACCCGTTCGGGTCGTTCATTAGCCCCGTCACCGGCGCGGGGTGCCATTGCGGATAATGGCTGTCCGCGAGCGCCCGCGGCTGACCTTGCATAACGGCCTGCAGGATCGCAGGCCAGCGGGAAGGTAACGTCATTATTCAGAGTCCGTTTTATATTTCAGCAGCAGTGAGACGGTAAACGCCACGCCGAAGGCAATCACCATGCCGATAATATAGTTCAGCAGCGAGCTGGCCTGCACAATGGCCATACCCGGAATGGCAGTCAACCCGACGGCGGTCATGTAGACATGCACCGACACCACCCAGGCACCGCCCACCGCGCCGCCAATCAGCGCGGCGATAAACGGCTTAACGAAGCGCAGGTTGATACCAAAAATAGCCGCTTCGGTGATGCCGAGCATCGCAGAAAACGCCGATGGCAACGTAATGGCTTTGATTTTGGCGTCTTTGGTTTTGAACCACACCGCCAGACAGGCGCCGCCCTGCGCCACGTTCGCCATGGCCCAGATAGGCAGCAGGAAATTAACGCCAATCGACGGATTGCCCAGCAGCCCGGCTTCGATGGCGTGGAAGCTGTGGTGAATACCGGTGATTACAATCACCGAGTAAAGTCCGCCAAACAGCAGTCCCGCCAGCCAGCCCGCGTGGGCGATAAGGGTGCTGAGAATAAAGGAGATGCCGTCCCCCAGGGCGCGCCCTGCCGGACCGATAATCAGCAACGCGATAAAGCCGGAGATCACCACGGTGAGGAACGGCGTCAGGATCAGGTCTAAGGCGTCCGGAATCACGCGGCGCAGGTTTTTCTCCACGATGCTCATAAACCAGACGGCCAGCAGCACCGGGAATACCGTGCCCTGATAGCCAATCATCGCGATCTCAAGGCCGAAGAAATTCATGGTGTGGAAACCCGACGCCACGCCCCAGGCGTTGGTCAGCGCGGGATGGGTCAGAATGCCGCCCAGCGTTGCGCCAAGATACGGGTTACCGCCAAATTCCCGCGCGGCGGTAAAGCCGATCAGAATAGGCAGAATGATAAACGCCGCGGAGCTGCACATGTCCAGCATGATGTAGAGGGCGTTATCCGCATTGACCCAGCCGTAGGTTTTCACCATCCCGAGCAGGCCCATCAGCAGACCGGACGCCACAATCGCGGGAATGATCGGCACAAAGATGTTGGAGAGCAAACGGGCAATGCGCTGGAACGGGTTAAGCTTGCGCGCCGCCAGATCCGCGGCTTCTGATTTACTGGATTCGCTGATCCCCGCCGCCCGGATAAACGCGGCGTACACTTTGTTAACCACGCCCGTACCAAAAATCACCTGCATCTGCCCGGCATTACGAAAACAGCCTTTTACGCCGTCAACCTTGCCGATAGCCTGCTGATCGGCAAGCGCGTCATCGACCAGCACCAGACGAAGACGCGTTGCGCAGTGTGCCGCGCTGGCGATGTTCTCTTTGCCACCGAGCAGCGGAATAAGCGCGCGGGCGATATTATCAAAATCCATAGATACCTCTGCCTGACTTCATTTTTTATGATGTTTAAACCGCTCCCGCCAGGCGGGAGCGGGATGGGTTAAAACCAGGTTTCCATCTGGACCCCAAAGTTCCATTCCCCGCCGGCGTTGAAGCCGCTGCTGCCAAAGGCATCATCGCTGGCGTAATTATCCAGTTTGCTGCTCCAGTCCATCCAGGTGGCAAACAGGCGCAGCTCAGGACGGCTAAAGAAGTCGCCGATCTTGCTCGCTTTTAACGTCGGTGCAAAGGTCAGCTTGTAGAAACTGCCGTTGACGGCGTTACGGTCCTTATAGCCTTGTGGATCTAAATCCATGTACTGATAGCTGCCCTCAAACGCCAGCGCGAAATTCTGCGTCACCTCTTTAATCAGACGGGTGTTGAGCGTTACCCACTCATAGCTATCGCCTTTGACGTAGCGATCTTTACTGCTTTGCGCCAGCACGGCAGGCGCAATGCTCCAGCCGCCACCGATCGGCGTGACACCGTAACTTGCAAAGCGCCAGGTATCCGCTTCAGACAGCAGGGCCCCGTCAGAGCCGATGCTTTTCACCTCCGCACCCAGCCCGTGACCATACAGCAGCGCCGTTTTGGCCGTCCCTTCACGCAGGCCATAGAAGCTCTCATTATGTAATCCCACCAGGGCATGCACGCCGGTATTGGCGGCGTCCGTCTTTATAAGATCGCCGTTGGTGTCTTTGCGGTCGTCGTTATCTTTCGCCCGCAGGCCACTCACCATCAGCTGGAACGGGCCGGCGAAGTGGTTCATGCTGAGGATATAGTTCTGAACGTTGTTGTCGGTCTGCTCCACGCTGCCGAAGTTGCGGCCATAGATGGAGAAGTTGCTGCGCAGCGAATCGTTCCATTTCACGTCGTAGACGCCGCCACCGGTACCGGCCAGGAACACCACGTCGGAATCCAGCCAGTGGATGTCAAAGTTGTCGCGGTCAAAGCGTTTACCCGCCCAGAAGGTACTGCCCTTCAGCGCGCCGGTAAAATCAGGCAGGTTGCCCAGCTCCGCGAAGGCCTGACGAATATTGAGATCGCTGGTATCGGCAGACCAGTCGTTATAGGTTCGCTGACCGTCGGCCAGCATCGCTTTGAAGCGCGTGGTCGCCCCGTTATCCAGGGTTTGTTTATGCTCCAGGTTCAGTTCAACGTAGGTATCGGCTTCGTTACCCAGACGCCCTACTGCACCGCCGGTTTCGCCGGCTGGCGTCAGGTAAGGACCGCTTTTGCTGCTGGAGGCGGCATCGTTCATCAGCAGGCCTGAACGGGCATAGCCGTGAAACTCAAATCCGCCGCTTTGATCCGCCTTCTTCTCCAGCGCGGTGGTGCGCTGCGCCACCTCCTGGGTTGTCGTTTGCGCCTGCTGCTGAGCAGCCACCAGCTGCTGTGTTTTTTGTTCTGCCGCCGTGGCGCGTTTCTCCGCCACCTGGGCACGCGTTTCCGCGTCCTGGAGGCGCTGCTCCATTGCGGCAAGGCGCGCTTCGATACTGGACATATCGGTCTGGGCAAAAACAGAGGTACTGCCGGCCAGCATGCCTATCATCACGGCAAGTCTGCGTTTTTTATACATTTTGTCGCATCCCTAAAAGAAGTCATTAAACGTGCTAAATTGCTAAACCGGTTTAGGCTGCTGATACTAAACCTGTGAATTTTGGATCGGCAATCTTTTTTGCTAAACCGTTTTAGTAAGTGTGATCGAGGCGACAATTCAGGCCGCCGACTGGCGGCCAGTGAAGGGAGGAATTACAGCTCGTGCTGCCAGGGCAATGCGGTCATTGCCCCTTTGGCGGTAGTTGCTAACGCGCCGCAGCGCTGGGCCAGGGAGATAACCGGCGTCAGGTCCTGCCCGGCGGCCAGGCCGTAGAGCAGGCCCGCTACGAAGGCGTCCCCCGCGCCGGTGGTATCGACGCACTGAACGGGCGTGGCCGGATAGTGTTTTACGCTACCTTCATGCCAGGCCGTCACGCCCGTTTTACCCTGGGTGACCAGCACCAGCCGCGCCGGGCAGCGCTGCATCAACGCCTCCAGACCGTCGTTTACCTGCGCACAGCCGGTAAAAAAGGCCAGCTCTTCGACCGAGAGTTTTACCACGTCGGCGCGTTGCAGGGCTTGCTCCAGGCAGCCATGCAGGGCGTTCTCATCCGGCCAGAGATCCGGGCGAATATTGGGGTCGAAACTGACGTAACCGCCCGCCTCGCGAATGGCGGCCATTGCCTGAAACGTCGCAGTACGGCTCGGCTCTGCGCTGAGCGCGATGGAACAGACGTGCAGCCACTCCCCGGCGCTGAACGCGGGCAGATCGGCGGGTTCCAGAAACAGATCGGCGCTCGGGCGCACCATGAAGGTAAACGAACGCTCGCCGTGGTCGTCCAGATCGACCACCACCGTCGAGGTGCGGTGTGCCGGGTCAAGGCGCATCTGCTGCACATCGACCCGCTCCTTCGCCAGCGTCTGATACATAAAACGCCCGAAAGGATCGTCGCCAACCCGGCCGATAAAGGCGCTCTGGCCGCCCAGTCGGGCAATCCCGACTGCAACGTTTGCCGGTGCCCCGCCAGGACATTGCAGTAGCCGGCCTTCTCCATCCGGCAGCAGATCCACCACTGCATCGCCAAGTACCCAGATTTTTTTCATGTGACCCTCTAAGCTAAACATTGTTAAACCGTTTTAGCTATTTAAGCACAGGCCAGGCAAAGGGGAAATAACGGGAAGGAAATTTGGCTTAACGCATCAGATGCGGCCAGTGAATATCACCGACGCCATTCAGCTGCGGACGAGCAAACAGAAAGCCCTGGAAGCGGCGGATCCCGGCAGATTCGAGCCAGCACCACTCCTCTATCTTCTCGATCCCTTCGGCCACCAGGGTAATTTCAAGGTCAGAGCAACAGCTGATAATGGAGCGCACAATCGCCTGCTTCACGCCGCTGAGGTGGATATCGCTGACAATTTCCCGGTCGATTTTAATTTTATCCGGCTGAAAACGGGTCAGCAGAGAAAGACCGGCATAGCCGGAACCAAAATCATCGATCGCCAGGCCAACCCCCTCACCGCGAAGCTGCTTAATGGCGCTGTTGAACTGGTTGAAACCGGAGATCATCTCGTTCTCAGTGACTTCAATAACCACCTGCTCCGGCTGCAACCCGTGTTGTTTGATCTGATTGACCAGAAACTCGACGGCACCAGGCACATTCACCAGCGACATGGGCAGCAGGTTGACCGCAATTTTATGGCTGCCAATCCCCAGTTTTTCCGCCAGCGCAAAAGCATACGCCTTTGTCTGGAGATCAACTTCGTAGATTTTGTCCGGGTCGAGGGTGCTGAAGAAATGCTCCGGGCTGCCGCCGTCATTGCCGCGTATCAGGGCTTCAAGGGAGCTGATCGTCCCTTCCGACGGCTCGACAATGGGCTGAAGCGCAAACTGACAGGGCTGACCGGCAATCAGCTCCAGACTCTCGCCAAACGGTAGCACTTCGGGTGACAGCGTCCATTTTTCAGGGAGATAGCGTGCCCCAGACGGTGACGGACGTTTGCCGGTGATAAACGTCTGGATAAATTTGAACACCCGATCGTCAGAGGTCAGATAGCTGTCCAGCTTGCTGTAATGCAGAACCGACTGCAGCACCTCTTTCGGCGACTGGGTTTGCAGATCAAACAGCAGCATGCCGACATTTTCAAAACGTCTGCGCGGGCCATAGTCCCGCATCAGTTCAACCACCCCGCTGTGACGCTGGTCCTGACGAATGGTATGGAACAGCCTGACCACACTCTCTTCGGAACCTTCGAGAATTTGCAGGACATCGCTCCCTTTAGACAGGAGTACACCGGTAATATTCAGCTTTGCGTTGCGGCCCCTGGCGCGCTCGACCAGCTCCCGCAGTTCGGTGGACGGGTGAGATAAATTTAACTGGCTTCGGTAGATTAGCGTCGTCAGCACAAAAGGGGTTCCGATGAGAAAGGTGCCTTGAAGCTACTATTTAACATACTTAATCAATGCGACCTAACATATTCACGCCACAAGGGAACGTTACTTCTCCCCGTCCCCAATCCGGCTGTCGATCCTCTCCAGCATAGAGTCATAAAACGGGTTCGAGGTGACCCGCATCAGCGCCTCTTTGCCGACGCTCAGCACGGACGTCTCTCCCCACAGCGCAATTGTCCCCAGACTGATGCCATAGCGGTTTTTCACGCCAGGCTCGCGGCCATAGAGATCGTCATCCGGCGGGAACGGCACGGCAACGTGCGACAACGAATAGACATCCTGCGGCCAGGACTGCGCAAGCGGCATGACCGTCTCCTGCGTGCTGCCGGCTGAGGTGGTTTTCGCTACCACCGAGAAACGGTGTTCGTCTGCATTGGTGATAACCGTGACACTGTAACGCCTCTGTGCAACCGGCAGCAGCGCCGAGGTTGCCGTCCACGACGACGGTTTGAACAGCGGGCGGAAGCTGGCAGCCTGATTGATGTCAAACACCACCAGCTCGCTGCCGTTTGCCGGAAGCTGGTCAAACAGACCGGTGACCACCGCGCGGGTGCTGACCGTGGAATCCATCACCGACTGGAACGCCAGCACCGGCGGGAGCTGCCCCAGCCGCTGCTCCCGCGCCGCGCGGCCAATCTGCTCCTGCAGGGCTTTCGTCAGCAGCCACGACTGGCGGGCGGCGTTAACCGGGAAAGAATTGTATTTATACGGGTTATATTCCGGGGCGATATTCAGCCACGCCGCTTTGGCAAATGCCGGCAGCAGCGCCGGGAGCCCGGCGAAACCGGCGAACCGCGCAAAGGCCGTCACGCCGATCATCGGCGAAAGCAGTATCACCTGCTGCGGTTTTCGCAGCGCAGGCGCGTCCAGCGCATCGAGGGCATATTTCATCGCCAGCGCTCCGCCGTTGGAGTAACCCACCAGATGCAGCGGCACATGCTCTCCCGCCAGACGCGTGGCTTCCCGCACGGCAAGCCGCGTCGCCGCCAGCCACATCTCCCAGTCAACGTCAGTAAGCGCGCCGGGGGCAGTGCCGTGCCCGGGCAGGCGCGGAACCACGGCCACGAAGCCGTGTTGCTGATAGTTCAGGGCAAGATGCCTGACGCTGTAAGGCGAGTCCGTCAGCCCGTGCAGCAGCACTACCGCGCCGCGGGGCTTTCCGGCTGGCATCAGCACAAATGAGCGGTTGGCATCAGGTGAAAACTGACCGGGCCACACCAGGCTCTGGCGATAATAACGGTTTAGCGGCGTTTGCTCCTCGCGCCCTGTTTTCGCCGTTACCGCGTTATCCAGGTCGGCGAAAATCGCCTTTTCCCGGGTGAGATATCCGGCAAAATCGGCATTATCCAGCTCGCGCACGGACATCTCATCTGCCCGCCAGGTGTGCCAAAGGTGCAGTTCCGGTCCCTGCTGCGAAAGATACACCCGCACCGCCAGCAGGACGACCACGACGATCCCAACAACCATCGCCATTTTCTTTGAAAGCGCGATAACGCGCACGCTGACACGCCAGGGCAGATTCGCCATGCCGGGATCCCTTTTATTTTCACAGTGCCTCTATCTTATCAAAAATGTGAACAGGCTGACGTATTCACCAAATTCATACCTGCCGCGTCAGACAGTGCACCAAAAGTGAACTACGCTGCACAAATGTTGATCATTCGTTAAACAAATATTGCATGAATTTTACCGCACAGCGGGTTTTACCCGCCCTGTGAATATGGCACGCGTCATGCATTGTTAACGTGGTAACAGAAATCTGGCTTTTGACAGCCAGTTAACAGCGAGGCGGTATGACGACGAAACCAGAGATGTTGAATCGTATCGAAGCGATCTTCAGCCAGCTAACGCCCAGCGAAAAGCGGGTTGCAAGCTGGCTGCTGGCGCACGCCGCGCAGATCCCATTTGAAACGGCGGAGAGCGTCGGTCTGGCGAGCGGAACCAGCGGGATCACCGTCGGACGCTTCCTGCGCAAGCTGGGGTATCGCAATCTTGAAGATGCTAAAAAGAGCCTGCGCGACCCGTATCAGCCCTGGGGCATGAACGAGCGGCTGGACTCCTGGCAGCAGCAACGCCCTCTGCCCAACCGTCTTCAGCACGCTCTGTCGCTGGAGGTGGATGCCATCACTCAGGTGTACCAGCTGGCGCAAACGGACGTCTTCCGCCAGGTGGTGCATAGCCTTGCTCACGCCGACGCGGTGTTTGTGCTGGGGATCCAGTCCACGCGCGGGATCGCCAACGCCTTCTTCAGCCACCTCGAGTACCTTCGTCCGCGGGTGAGCTATTCCGAAGGCGCATCCGGGAGCTGGGTTGAATCCCTGAACTCGGGGTTTGCGCATCCCTACGTCGTGCTGACCGATACGCGCACCTACTCCGCGATGGCGCGTCAGTACTGCCGCGTCGCGAGCGAGAAAGGCATTCCGCTGGCCTTAATTACCGACATCTGGTGCCCCTGGGCGCGGGATTACCCGCTTGATTTGCTGCAGGTGAAAACCGATACCGGTCATTTCTGGGATTCCCTTGCCCCGGTGAGCTGCCTGTTCAACCTGCTGCTGTCGGGCGTGGTGGAAGCACTGGGTGATGCGCTTCCGGCGCGCCTGGCGGTCAACCGGGAATTACAACAAGAGTTTGGACAATTCGAACGCTAAAGGAGCGGAGCTATGCCCGAAGAGAGTCAACTGATTGATGTGGCGAAGACCTTTCCCACGCTGCATATCGATCTGAAATACGCCACCGCCGACAACATCACCGGCCGCCCGATTTATCAGGAGGCGCTGTGCCTGCTGCATACCGACGCCGCCACCGCGCTGGCAAAAGCCATCAGCATTGCCGCGCTGGCCGGGCTGAAGCTGGTGGTCTACGACGCCTATCGACCGCAGCAGGCGCAGGCCCGGCTGTGGGATGCCTGCCCGAACCCGGAATATGTCGTCGACGTGGCGATTGGCTCCAATCACAGCCGCGGTACGGCCATCGACGTCACGCTGATGGACGAACATAACGTCGTGCTGGATATGGGGGCCGGTTTTGACGAAATGCACGACCGTTCGCATCCTTATCACCCCTCTGTGCCGCCGCACGCCCAGCGCAACCGTCTGCTGTTGAACGCCATCATGTTCGGCGGCGGTTTTGTCGGGATTGCCAGCGAATGGTGGCACTTCGAACTGCCGAACGCCGCCAGCTACCCGCTGCTTGAAGACCGTTTTGCCTGTTTTCCCCAGACGCACACCTCTCTTTAAACCTGGAGCACTGCCATGAAAACATCGCTTCTCTCGACCATCATTGCCGCTACGCTGGCCCTGAGCGCTCCGCTGGCGCTGGCCGCCGTCCCGAAAGATATGCTGGCGATCGGTAAAGCCGCCGACCCGCAAACGCTCGATCCTGCCATCACCATTGATAACAACGACTGGACCGTTACCTATCCGTCCTACCAGCGTCTGGTCAAGTACAAACCCGGTTCGACCGAGGTGGAAGGCGATCTGTCGACGGGCTGGAAAGCCTCCGACGACCAGAAGGAGTGGACGTTTACCCTGGCGGATAACGCCAAATTCTCCGACGGCACGCCGGTCACCGCCGAGGCGGTAAAACTCTCCTTTGAGCGCCTGCTGAAACTCAGCCAGGGGCCGTCTGAAGCCTTCCCGAAAGACCTGAAGGTGGAGGCCATTGATGACCACACGGTGAAATTCACCCTCAGCCAGCCGTTCGCCCCTTTCCTCTACACTCTGGCGAATGACGGAGCCTCCATCATTAACCCGGCGGTGCTGAAGGCCAATGCCGCGGACGACGCGCGCGGGTTTCTGGCGCAAAACACTGCCGGCTCCGGGCCGTTTATGCTGAAAAGCTGGCAGAAAGGCCAGCAGTTGATCCTGGTACCGAATCCCCACTGGCCGGGCGAAAAGCCGCACTTTAAGCGCGTGTCGGTGAAAATTATCGGTGAAAGCGCCTCCCGCCGGCTGCAGCTTTCCCGCGGCGACCTGGACATTGCTGATTCTCTGCCGGTCGATCAGCTCGCGGCGCTCAAGCAGGAAGGGAAAGTGGCCGTCGCGGAATACCCCTCCCTGCGCGTGACCTATCTCTACCTCAACAACAGCAAAGCCCCGCTCAACCAGGTGGATTTACGCCGGGCCGTCTCCTGGGCGACGGACTATCAGGGCATGGTCAAAGGCATTCTGAGCGGCAATGGCAAGCAGATGCGTGGCCCGATCCCGGAAGGCATGTGGGGCTATGACGCCACGGCCATGCAGTACAGCCTTGACGAGGCCAAAGCCAAAGCGGCCCTGGGGAAGGTGAAAGACAAACCCGCCAGCCTGACCTTCCTCTACTCGGATAACGATCCGAACTGGGAGCCTATTGCCCTCTCGACCCAGGCCAGCCTTGGCAAGATCGGCATTAACGTCAAGCTGGAGAAACTGGCCAACGCCACCATGCGCGACCGCGTCGGCAAAGGCGATTACGACATCGCCATCGGTAACTGGAGCCCGGACTTTGCCGATCCGTACATGTTCATGAACTACTGGTTTGAATCAGACAAAAAAGGGCTGCCGGGCAACCGTTCGTTCTATGAGAACAAAGAGGTCGATTCGCTGCTGCAGGCCGCGCTGAAAACCACGGACCAGGCGGAACGCACCAAAGATTACCAGCAGGCGCAAAAGGTGGTGATTGACGAGGCGGCCTACGTTTATCTGTTCCAGAAGAACTACCAGCTGGCGATGAACAAAGAGGTCAAAGGCTTCACCTTTAATCCGATGCTCGAGCAGGTATTCAACATCGGCACCATGAGTAAGTAACCGTTTCGCCGGGGGAAAGTGTATGACGTTCTGGAGCATTGTGCGCCAGCGCTGCTGGGGGTTACTCCTGGTGGTGGCCGGTGTCTGTATTATCACGTTTATTATTTCGCACCTGATCCCCGGCGATCCGGCTCGTCTGCTGGCCGGTGACCGCGCCAGCGACGAAATCGTGCAGAATATTCGCCAGCAGCTGGGGCTGGATCAGCCGCTGTATGTTCAGTTTGGCCGCTACGTGAATGCTCTGGCCCATGGGGATTTAGGCACTTCCATTCGTACCGGACGTCCGGTCGCCGAGGATCTGAAGGCCTTTTTCCCCGCCACGCTGGAGCTGGCCTTCTGTTCTCTGCTGCTGGCGCTGGTCATTGGCGTGCCGCTGGGGATTTTGTCAGCGGTGTACCGTAACCGCTGGCTGGATCATCTGGTACGGCTGATGGCGATGACCGGTATTTCCACCCCGGCCTTCTGGCTCGGTCTGGGCGTCATTGTGCTGTTCTACGGACATCTGCAGCTGTTGCCCGGCGGCGGCAGGCTGGATGACTGGCTCGACCCGCCGACACACGTCACCGGTTTTTATCTGCTGGATGCGCTGCTGGAAGGCAACGGCGAGGTCTTTTTCAATGCGCTTCAGCACCTGATTTTACCCTCGCTGACGCTGGCGTTTGTGCATCTCGGCATTGTGGCGCGTCAGGTTCGCTCGGCGATGCTGGAGCAGCTTAGCGAGGACTATATCCGCACCGCCCGCGCCAGCGGCCTGCCCGGCTGGTACATCGTCCTGCGCTACGCCCTGCCCAATGCGATGATTCCGTCCATTACCGTGTTGGGGCTGGCGCTGGGGGATCTCCTCTACGGCGCCGTACTCACCGAAACCGTTTTTGCCTGGCCGGGGATGGGTGCCTGGGTGGTAACGTCCATTCAGGCGCTTGATTTCCCTGCCGTGATGGGCTTTGCGGTCGTCGTTTCGCTGGCCTACGTGCTGGTTAATCTGGTGGTCGATCTGCTTTACCTGTGGATTGACCCGCGAATCGGGCGCGGAGGTGCCGAATGATGTTGACTCAGGAAACGTCCGTCCCTGTTAAGCGCGCCAGGCAACGTATCAACTGGGCAAAGCTGTTATGGATGCTGCGTCAAAGCCCGCTCACGATCGTTGGCGGCGTCATTATGCTGGTGATGCTTTTCATCATGGTGGCCGCACCGTGGATCGTGCCGCATGACCCCAACTCGCTGGATCTGACCGCCCGCCTGCAGGCACCCTCTGCCCGGCACTGGTTTGGCACCGATGAGGTGGGACGGGATCTGTTCAGCCGCGTACTGGCGGGCAGCCAGCAGTCAATTACTGCCGGGCTGGCAGTGGTGGTGATTGCAGGCGGCATTGGCTCGCTGGTGGGCTGTTTATCCGGCGTACTGGGCGGGCGCGGCGACGCCATTATTATGCGGGTGATGGACATTATGCTCTCCATTCCTTCCCTGGTGCTGACCATGGCGCTGGCGGCAGCGCTCGGGCCGAGCCTGTTTAACGCCATGCTGGCAATCGCCATTGTCCGCATTCCGTTTTACGTGCGCCTGGCTCGCGGGCAAACCCTGGTGGTGCGCCAGTTTACCTACGTTCAGGCCGCCCGCACGTTCGGCGCATCCCGCTGGCATTTGATCAGCTGGCATATCCTGCGCAACGCCCTTCCGCCGCTGATTGTGCAGGCTTCGCTGGACATTGGCAGCGCCATTCTGATGGCCGCCACGCTGGGCTTTATTGGCCTCGGCGCGCAGCAGCCCACCGCCGAATGGGGCGCGATGGTGGCCGTGGGCCGCAATTACGTTCTGGACCAGTGGTGGTACTGCGCATTTCCCGGTGCGGCGATTTTGATTACCGCCGTGGGCTTTAACCTGTTTGGCGATGGCATCCGCGATCTGCTGGATCCGAAATCGGGAGGAAAACAGTGATGACCGAACCGGTATTACGCATTGAAGACCTGCACCTGAGCTTTCCGATTTTTCGCGGGGAGGTCCACGCGCTGAACCACGTCTCGCTGGAGATTAACAGGGGGGAAATTGTCGGCGTGGTGGGCGAATCGGGATCCGGTAAATCGGTTACCGCCATGCTCGCCATGCGGCTGCTGCCGGAGGGCAGCTATCGTATTCATCATGGTCAGGTGAAATTACTCGGCGAAAATGTCCTGACGGCCTCCGAGAAACAGCTTCGTCAGTGGCGCGGTGCCCGGGTGGCGATGATTTTTCAGGAGCCGATGACCGCCCTCAACCCGACGCGTCGGATAGGCAAACAGATGGTGGAGGTGATCCGCCAGCATCAGCCCCTTTCGCGGCGCGAGGCGCAGCAGAAGGCGATGAGCTTGCTGGAAGAGATGCAGATCCCGGACGCGAAGGCGGTGATGGCGCGCTATCCCTTTGAACTCTCAGGCGGTATGCGCCAGCGGGTGATGATCGCCCTTGCCTTCTCCTGCGAGCCGGAGCTGATTATCGCCGACGAACCCACCACCGCGCTGGATGTCACCGTCCAGCTGCAGGTGCTGCGCTTGCTGAAGCATAAGGCGCGGGCCAGCGGCACCTCGGTGCTGTTTATCAGCCATGATATGACTGTGGTGTCGCAGCTCTGCGACAGAGTGTATGTAATGTATGCCGGCAGCGTGATCGAGAGCGGATCCACACAAACGCTGATCCACCAGCCCGTGCATCCCTACTCCATTGGCCTGCTGCAGTGCGCCCCGGAAAACGGCCAGCCGCGCGATCTGCTCCCCGCCATCCCCGGTACGGTGCCTAACCTCAGCCAGCTTCCGCAGGGATGCGCGTTCCGCGAGCGCTGCTTTGCCGCCGGGGCGAAATGCAGCGAAACGCCGCGCTTACGCCCTTCTGGCGCAGAGGGCCAACAGGCCGCCTGCTGGTATCCACAACGGGAGAAAGCCCATGTCTGATGTACTGCTGGAACTGGATAGCGTGCACGTGAACTTCGCGGCGCGCAAAAACTGGCTGGGGCGCGTCACGGAACAGGTGCATGCGCTCAACGGGCTCGACCTGCAGATCCGCCGCGGGGAAACGCTCGGTATTGTCGGGGAATCCGGCTGCGGGAAAAGCACGCTTGCCCAGTTGCTGATGGGCATGCTTAAGCCCAGCACAGGCGCATGTCAGCGGACGCCCCACGCGGGCGGTATGCAGATGGTGTTTCAGGATCCGCTCTCCTCGCTCGACCCGCGCCTGCCGGTCTGGCGCATCATCACCGAGCCGGTGTGGGTGCAAAAACGCAGCAGCGAGCGGGAGCGACGTCAGCTGGCTGAACACCTGGCGCTGCAGGTGGGTATTCGCCCGGAATATCTCGACCGCCTTCCGCACGCTTTCTCCGGCGGGCAGCGCCAGCGCATCGCCATCGCCCGGGCACTCTCGTCCGATCCGGACATCATCGTGCTCGATGAACCCACCAGCGCGCTGGATATCTCCGTACAGGCGCAGATCCTCAACCTGCTGGTGACGCTACAGCAGCAGCGTAATCTGACCTACGTGTTAATCTCGCATAACGTCTCGGTGGTGAGGCACATGAGCGATCGCGTGGCGGTGATGTATCTCGGGCAGATTGTCGAGCTGGGCAGCGCCGCGCAGGTTCTGAGCGAGCCGCGCCATCCCTATACCCGTCTGTTGCTTGATTCGGTCCCCCGCACCGGTGAACCGCTGGACGAAAATCTGGCCTTGCGCAAAACGGAGCTTCCCGGCAATCGTCATCTGCCTGAAGGCTGTTTTTTCCGCGACCGCTGCCCGATGGCAACGCAGGGATGTGAACGTCCCCAGCCGTTACAGCCCTCTCACGAGGGCCGTAACGTCCGCTGCTGGCGCAATCTGGATTAATTTTTCAGGATAACGTCACTGCAACTGAAGAAGGTCTCGCGCGCGGGATCTTCATGACGTGCCCATGCAATATATATGATGGCTTTCTTACCGGTGGTATAACCTTCCGGTAATTTTACATCCAGTTTGTAATGCCCTTTATCAGGATCTGTTTCATCCGGAATACCTGTTGATTTCACATCAGGAGATTCCTGTAAATCTGACCATTTCAGCTTGCTGGTTGTGGGGTCAAAATCAGGTTTACTTAAATACACGGAGAACTCACTCGGGTCATGCATCTTGCTTGCTATATAATCCAGCGCGACGTGACCATTTTTTACTTCCAGTTCAGTTGTGTACCAATCCGCACTGGGCAAATTAATACTTTTATAATCTTCAATGCCCGCAGAACATAATTGCTCATCTGGCACCTTCGTTTGCCATTGGTCTTTAGGGGCATTTTGAGAGTAAGCATTCCAGTTGTTAAATAATCGTTCTCGTTGCCAGTTCTCACTACCAGCAGCCTCATACGCCGCCTTGCAGGCCGCATTTTTAATGCCTCCACTACCACCGCCGAAATCTTTCTGACTATAACAATAATACTGACGGGAAGGTGGCACGTTTGCTGTGCCATGTCTCGGCGCTGATGCCCCCTCAGATTTTTTTGTTTCTTCAGCCATGGAAAGTGAACTTAAACTGGAAAGTACTGCAATACAGCCGAAAGCCAGAACTGAATATTTCATAATACCCACCGTATCAAATTGATGTATTAACAACTTCGATACCAGTATAGGTAGAATATCAGAACAACAACTGCGAACCATTAAAACTAGTGGGTTATGATCTTTAATATTATATATTAATAATAAAGTACACCATATATTTATCACTAATTAACAACAAATGAAACCATTAATAAAAACAACAGAAAATTATTCCATTGCTGCATAATACCAGATGAAATTAATTAGATTATATTTGTTCCAGGGTACATATTTTTCTGCAGAAATAGCCGGGCGCTAACCCGGCTCAGGCTCAGTTAAGCGTATAGTCCAGCGTGATCTCGGCTTACAGTCCCTGCGACACCGGGCAGCCCGCCTTGGCTTTCTGAATAATGCCGTCAAACTTCTGCGGGTCGATACCTGGCACAGTAACCTTACTGGTTAGCGCAATTTTGCTGATCGCAAAGCCGCTCTCGGTTTTATCCAGCGAGACATCCGCCGTGGTATCAATGGAATCGGCGGTGTAACCCGCTTCACCAATCATCAGCGACAGTGCCATTGAGAAGCAGGCAGCATGTGCTGCGCCAATCAGCTCTTCCGGGTTGGTCCCTTTAGCGCCTTCGAAACGGGTATTAAAGCCGTAAGGTTGTTGATTCAGGACGCCACTTTCAGTAGAAACCGTCCCTTTCCCCTGCTTGATATCACCGGACCAGTGTGCCGAACCTTTCTTATGAATCGTCATTCTTGCTCTCCTTTTGGCTTACAAAGGGTTAAGTATAGACTACGTACCTGACCCACCCTGGAACACAGATAATTCCGGGACGTTCACCTGCTGTACCGACAAAAAGGATAAACCTGTGACGCTAAAAATCAGAATGACCGTTGCGGTAACCACACTGGCTCTCTCGTTGTCTTTGCTGGCGAAAACGCCGGAGAACTTTATCTACACCAGTTCCGACGAACTCGACGCGGCATTCCCGCTTGTTGCACGAAGCGACATCGGCGGCGTGCAGATCGTCTATAACTGGCGCGCGCTTGAGCCCGGGAAGGATCGGTATGACTTCTCGCGGATAGAACGGGATCTGGCGCGCCTTCAGGCCGCGCGAAAAAAACTCTTCATCCAGATCCAGGACCGTTTTTTTGAGCCGGACGCCCGCTACGTCCCGGATTATCTGCTGCACGATAAGCAATACGGTGGCGGGCTCGCACCGCAGTTCGATAACCCCGGCGAAGGCAAGCCCGTCGGTTCAGGATGGGTGGCACGCCAGTGGGACCCTGCCGTGCGCCAGCGCTACCAGGCGCTGCTGGCGGCCCTTGCGAAGCGCTTTGATGGGGAGGTGTATGGGGTAAACCTGCCCGAAACCGCCATCGATATCGACGAAAAACATCCGCCCGCCGGGTTTAGCTGCGACAGCTACTTCGCGGGCGAAATGGAAAACCTGGCCTTTGCGCGTAAGGCGTTTCAGAAATCCCATGTGGTGCAATATGTCAATTTCTGGCCGTGCGAATGGGATAATGACCATAACTACATGGGACGGCTTTTTGCTTATGCCAGCGCCAACAACATCGGCCTGGGCGGGCCGGACATCGTGCCCAACCGCAAGGCGCACATGAAAAATGCCTATCCCTTCTTCCATAAAAATAAACAGACGCTGCCGCTCATCGCGATGGCGGTGCAGGAGCCTACCCTGACCTATAAAAATCCTAAGACCGGTAAGCCCTTCACCAAAGCGGAATTTGATCAGTTCACAGAAAACTACCTCGGGGCCGATATTATTTTCTGGAGCACGGCTTCGCCCTGGCTACAGAAAAAATCATCACCCCCTCATACCAGGTAGCGGGCCAGCTCATCAAGGAACACCCGCAGCGCGGCAGGCTGATACTCCCGGGACTGATAAATGCCATGGATGGCCAGCGGTTTCGGCGCCAGCGCCGCCAGCACCGGCACCAGCAATCCCTGCTCCAGGGCGGCACGCGCTTCGCGCTCCGGCAGCATGGCAATACCGCAGTGCTTCATCGCCGCCTCCATCAGCAGCGAAGAGATGCTGGCGCTCAGGTTGCCGCTGACGGCGACGCTCAGGCTTTCCCCTTCCGGGGTCAGAAAGTGCCAGGACTGCCCGGCAAAAAAGCTGTAGTGCAGGCAGTTATGCTGCGCTAATGCTTCGGGGCTGTCGGGTGTCCCGTGCTGTGCCAGATAATCCGGCGAGGCGCAGAGTACCGAACGACACTCCCCCAGGCGGCGGGCAATCATCCCGGGCTCGGGGTTGTCGGTAATACGCACGGCAACATCAATACGCTCACCCACCAGGCTCACCGGGTGATTATTCACGTCCAGCTCGATACGCAACTGCGGGTAGCGCGAGAGCAGACCAGGCAGCACCGGCGCAATCAGGTGCATGGCGGTAAAGTGCGCGCAGGCCACCCGCAGGGTGCCTGACGGCAGATCTTTTTCCGACTGGCCCTCAATTTCCTGCGAGATCTGCGAGAGCGTCCGCGTTTTTTGCAGCACCTTTTCGCCTGCCGCGGTCAGCGTCAGCTTGCGCGTGGAGCGGTTTACCAGCCGGGTTCCCGCCCACTTTTCCATTTGTTCCAGATAGCGGCTTACCATCGGCCGGGAGATCCCCAGCGCGCGGGCCGCCGCGCTCAAACTTCCCAGCTCGCATATCCGGTTATAAACCTGGGCGGCAATAACGCGATCCATATCCACTCCATCTGCTCGATTTATGAAACTAAGCATGTCTTGTTTCAGGAATTCTGGCAAATACGAATATCCGTACAATAGAGACATTCCTGAACAACAGAGACAACAGCATGAAACTCACTCACATTGCCCTGCTTTCCACCCTTTTCACGCCGGCCGCGTTTGCCGCACCGCTGAACGTTGATACCTATAACCCGCAGGAAAAAGGCATTTTCGCGGTCTCTTCCACGCTGGTTTCCGGTCCTAAGGAAGCGGTGCTGTTTGACGCGCAGTTCAGCGTGAAAGATGGCGAAGCGCTGGTGGAGAAGATTCGCCGCAGCGGCAAAACCCTGAATAAGATTGTGATCACCTCCGGCGATCCGGATTTCTACTTTGGCCTGCAGCCGCTGGTTAAAGCCTTCCCGAATGCCAAAGTGGTGGCCACACAGCACGTGGTTGACCATATTAAGGCCACCAAAGACGCGAAGCTGGCTTTCTGGGGCCCGCAGATGAAAGACGGTGCGCCAACGGAACTGGTTGTTCCGCAGGTACTCGCCTCCACCACGTTTATGGTTGACGGAGAAAAGATCGACATCGAGCAGCCTGACAGCTACGCGGCCTATGTGTGGATCCCGTCAGCGAAAACCATCCTCGGCGGCACCGGGGTAGCCTGGGGTATTCACGTGTGGACGGCAGACACGCAGACCGCGGAAAGCCGTAAGCAGTGGCAGGACACCCTACAGGCGATGGCTGCGCATAAGCCAGAACGCGTGATCCCGGGCCACTATCTGGGTAACCCACCCGCGGGCAGTGGCGCGATTGATTTTACGCGTAACTATCTGCAGCGCTTTGAAAAGGCTTTAGCTGCGCATAAAGATTCCGCTGGCGTTATCCGTACCCTGAAAAAACAGTATCCGAATCTTGCGGAAGAGAGCTCGCTGGAATTAAGCGCTAAGGTCAATACCGGCGAAATGAAGTGGTAATTTAAACGCTGCTCCTGCTCTATTTTCATGATGGCAGGAGCACCTCCCTAATATTCCCTCCGTGACGCGACGATATATTCTCATCCGTTAAAACCACATAAAAGCATGCACTTATGGCATTTTTATTTCTAAGATGAATCTGAACCACAACCGGGAAAATATTTGCCATTCTGTTTATGAATTAATTTTTTGCGAGCCGTACCATTAAACAGACAACGACACGGAGGCAGCATGTTTACTTATTACCCGGCTAATACCGCAGCAGCACAACCTGAACTCGTTAACGCGATTGCGCAGGGTCTTCACGCCGAGCACGGTGCTGTGACTGAAGATGACATTTTAATGGAACTGACCAAATGGGTGGAATCCACAGACAATGACATCCTCAGTGACATCTACCAGCAAACCATTAACTATGTCGTCAGCGGGCAAAACGCACCCTTGTAAAAACCTGCTAAGCTGGATCTGCAACCTAAGGGGTTACATTTCGTTTGCGTAAGCAAACTGGTCCTTAAAACTATCAACAGGATTGAGGAGTTAACATGAAATCGAACCGTCAGGCACGCCATATTCTGGGACTGAACTACAAGCTTTCTAATCAGCGCAAAGTGGTGATTGAAGGCGACCATGAGACGCAAGTCACTCACGCCACCGGCAGAAAACGCCACGCCGGCAAGTAAGTTCCAGAGTGAGATCCAGAACACCATCGGTAATCCCGATGGTGTTTTTGTTTATGTGTTGCGGTAATTCATATTTAGCTCCTTTATAATACCGCCGGACCGCATCCCATCGCACAGGCCAGAAAGATGACAAACAGCAGTGTCAGGGACGGATCTTCATAAAAAGAGTGAGTGACATGGACAACAAACTGAAAAAACATCGTTCCTTATACATCCCATACGCCGGACCGGTTTTACTCGAATTCCCCCTGCTCAACAAAGGCAGCGCCTTCAGCATGGAAGAGCGCAGCAGCTTTAACCTGCTGGGTTTACTGCCGGAAGTGGTGGAAACCATTGAAGAGCAGGCAGAGCGCGCGTGGATCCAGTATCAGGGTTTCAAAACTGAAATCGACAAACACATCTACCTGCGTAACATTCAGGACACCAATGAAACCCTCTTCTACCGCCTGGTGCAGAACCATCTGGAAGAGATGATGCCGGTGATCTACACCCCGACGGTAGGTGCGGCCTGTGAGCGTTTCTCTGAGATCTACCGCCGCTCCCGCGGGGTATTTATCTCTTATCAGAACCGTCACAACATGGACGACATTCTGCAGAACGTGCCGAACCACAATATCAAAGTGATCGTGGTGACTGACGGCGAACGTATTCTCGGCCTCGGCGACCAGGGCATTGGCGGGATGGGGATCCCAATCGGTAAACTCTCCCTCTATACCGCCTGTGGCGGCATCAGCCCGGCGTATACCCTGCCAGTGGTGCTGGATGTCGGTACCAACAACCAGCAGCTGCTTAACGATCCGCTCTATATGGGCTGGCGTCATCCGCGTATTACTGACGACGAGTATTATCAGTTTGTCGATGATTTCATCCAGGCCGTGAAGCACCGCTGGCCGGACGTGCTGCTGCAGTTCGAAGACTTCGCGCAGAAAAACGCGATGCCGCTGCTGAACCGCTATCGCGATGAGATCTGCTCCTTTAACGACGACATTCAGGGCACCGCCGCGGTGACCGTGGGGACGCTTATCGCCGCCAGCCGCGCGGCCGGCAGCCAGCTGAGCTACCAGAAAATTGTCTTCCTGGGCGCGGGCTCTGCGGGCTGCGGTATCGCCGAGCAGATTATCGCCCAGACCCAGCGTGAGGGCCTGAGTGAAGAACTGGCCCGCTCCCGTGTCTTTATGGTTGATCGCTTCGGCCTGCTGACCGACGGTATGCCGAACCTGCTGCCGTTCCAGACCAAACTGGTACAGAAGCGCGAGAACCTGAAAAACTGGGATACCGACAACGAAGTGCTCTCCCTGCTCGACGTGGTGCGCAACGTGAAGCCGGATATTCTGATTGGCGTTTCCGGGCAAACCGGTCTCTTCACCGAAGAGATTATTCGCGAGATGCACAAGCACTGCGAACGCCCTATCGTGATGCCGCTCTCCAACCCGACCTCCCGCGTGGAAGCAACGCCGCAGGACATCATTGCCTGGACCGAAGGTAACGCGCTGGTTGCTACCGGCAGCCCGTTCGATCCGGTCGTGTGGAAAGATAAAACTTATCCGATTGCCCAGTGTAACAACTCGTATATCTTCCCGGGCATTGGTCTGGGCGTTATCGCCTCCGGGGCGTCGCGCATTACCGATGAAATGCTGATGTCCGCGAGCGAAACCCTGGCGGGCCACTCGCCGCTGGTCAATGACGGCGAAGGTCTGGTGCTGCCAGAGCTGAAAGACATTCATAAGGTGTCGCGTGCTATCGCCTTTGCGGTCGGTAAAATGGCGCAGCAGCAGGGTGTGGCGGTGAAGACCTCTGCCGACGCGCTGCAGCAGGCTATTGACGACAACTTCTGGATGCCTGAATACCGCAGCTATCGCCGTACCTCGATTTAACTCTGCGCCTCAACCATTCCCTCTACCAAAGGGCTGAGGGATCCCCACAAAATAATGTCTGCACAGACGACCCCCTCT
>NZ_JAIWJZ010000058.1:0-14438 GCF_020216105.1 Enterobacter sp. K16B | reverse complement strand
ACGCCCAGACGCCCAGCATCAACAAACGTCCCAGATTAATCAGTACCGGCATCGGATCCTCCTTGTGCCTGACGGTGATACAGACGATAAGCGACCTGACCGGCCACTTTCTCACGGTGCAGTTCCCAGTGGGCGGGAACCGGGGGTAAACCGTTTTCCACTTCGCTTTCCACGTAAATTAATGCGTCATCCGCCAGCCAGCCGTTTTGCTCCAGCAGGGATAACGTCTCTTCCAGCAGCCCCTTACGGAACGGCGGGTCGACAAACACCACGTTATGCGGCGTGCCCTTCTGTGCCAGAAAACTCAGGGTGTTGGTGTTCACCACTTTCGCGTTGCTCGCTTTCAGCGTCGCCAGATTTTGCTGCAAGGTCTGCGCAACGCCGCGCTCCATCTCCAGCAGCGTGGCGCTGGCGGCATAGCGCGACAGCGCTTCCAGCCCGAGTGCGCCGCTGCCAGCGAAGCAGTCGAGACAGTGGGCGTCGACCATTGACGGGGCCAGCCAGTTAAACAACGTTTCGCGCACGCGGTCGGTGGTGGGGCGTAAACCGGGGCTGTCCGGCACCGGGAGTTTCCGGCCTCGCCACTGACCGCCGATAATTCGAATTTGACCGGCCGGGGCGCGGTTGGGTTTCTTCATTTCAGGAAAGCTCTGTTAACAATTGGCCTGCGATTGCGGGCGGTGATGTCAATTAAGTAAAGTGTTAGACTATTTCATCATTTTTTTAGCTTCCATGTATATAGCGCCGCGAGGAGTGTAGTCGCAGATGGCAAAACAAAAAAAACGTGGCTTCTTTTCCTGGCTGGGCTTCGGTGAAAAAGAGCAAGAAACAGAACAGAAAACCGAAGAGCAACATGCCGTTGAAGAGCAATCGCAGCCTGAAACGCCTGTAGAAACCGCCGCGGTTGTCGAGGCGGAAGAAACGGCGCACAGCAAAGAAGAGATCGAATCTTTCGCTGAAGAGGTGGTTGCGGTCACTGAAGAGGTTCAGGAGAGCGAGAAGCCAGAACCGGTCGTGGTTGATGAGATCCCCGACGCGCCACAGGCCGTTATCGAACATGAAGCGTTGCCGCTGCCGGAAGAGGTGAAAGCCGAAGCCGTTTCTGCCGAAGAGTGGCAGGCCGAAGCGGAAACCGTTGAAATTGTTGAAGCGGTGGAAGAAGAGGCCGAAAACGAACCTGAGCTGACCGACGAAGAGCTGGAAGCCCAGGCGCTGGCGGCAGAGGCCGCTGAAGAAGCGGTTATCGTCGTGCCGGTGGAAGAGCCAGAGCAGACCGAAGAGATTGTCCAGGAGCAGGAAAAACCGACCAAAGAAGGTTTCTTCGCTCGCCTGAAACGCAGCCTGCTGAAGACCAAAGAAAACTTAGGTTCCGGATTTATCAGTCTGTTCCGCGGCAAAAAGATCGACGACGATCTGTTTGAAGAGCTGGAAGAACAGTTGCTGATCGCGGACGTGGGGGTAGATACCACCCGTAAGATCATCACCAATCTGACCGAAGGGGCGAGCCGCAAGCAATTGCGTGATGCCGAAGCGCTGTACGGCCTGCTGAAAGACGAGATGGGTGAAATTCTCGCAAAAGTTGACGAACCGCTTAATATTGAAGGCAAAACGCCATTTGTTATTCTGATGGTCGGCGTGAACGGCGTGGGCAAAACCACCACCATCGGCAAGCTGGCGCGTCAGTTCGAGCAGCAGGGCAAATCGGTGATGCTGGCGGCGGGCGATACCTTCCGTGCGGCAGCGGTTGAGCAGCTTCAGGTCTGGGGCCAGCGCAATAACATTCCGGTGATTGCTCAGCATACCGGCGCGGACTCCGCATCCGTGATCTTCGACGCCATTCAGGCGGCGAAGGCGCGCAACGTGGACGTGCTGATTGCCGATACTGCAGGCCGTTTGCAGAACAAATCGCACCTGATGGAAGAGTTGAAGAAAATCGTCCGCGTGATGAAGAAGCTGGACGAAGACGCACCGCATGAAATTATGCTGACCATTGATGCCAGCACCGGACAGAACGCCATCAGCCAGGCGAAGCTGTTCCATGAAGCGGTAGGACTGACGGGGATCACGCTGACCAAACTGGACGGCACCGCGAAAGGCGGGGTGATCTTCTCCGTGGCTGACCAGTTCGGCATTCCTATCCGCTACATCGGTGTGGGCGAGCGTATTGAGGATTTACGTCCGTTTAAAGCGGACGACTTTATTGAGGCATTATTTGCCCGAGAGGACTAACAATGATTCGCTTTGAACACGTCAGCAAGGCCTATCTCGGTGGGAGACAAGCGCTGCAGGGGGTGACATTCCACCTGCAGCCGGGCGAGATGGCATTCCTGACCGGCCATTCCGGCGCGGGGAAAAGTACCCTGCTCAAGCTTATCTGTGGGATCGAGCGGCCAAGCGCCGGGAAAATCTTTTTCGGCGGCCATGAGATCAGCCGCCTGAAAAACCGCGAAGTGCCGTTCCTGCGTCGGCAGATCGGCATGATTTTCCAGGACCACCACCTGCTGATGGATCGCACCGTTTTCGATAACGTGGCCATTCCGCTGATTATTGCCGGTGCCAGCTATGACGATATCCGCCGTCGCGTCTCTGCGGCGCTGGATAAGGTCGGGCTGCTGGACAAAGCGAAGAACTTCCCGATCCAGCTCTCCGGCGGTGAACAGCAGCGTGTGGGCATTGCCCGTGCGGTGGTGAATAAGCCTGCGGTACTGCTGGCGGATGAACCGACCGGTAACCTGGACGATGCCCTGTCCGAAGGGATTTTGCGTCTGTTTGAGGAATTTAACCGCGTGGGGGTCACCGTATTGATGGCGACGCACGATATCGGGCTCATTTCCCGTCGTTCGTACCGCATGCTAACCCTGAGCGACGGTCATTTGCACGGAGGCCACGGTGAATAAGCGTGATGCAATGAACCAGATTCGGCAGTTTGGCAACCGGTTAGACCGTTTCCGCAAGCCGCAGAGCGGGGGTGACGGTAATCGTAATGCGCCGAAGCGCCAGAAGGCCGCGCCTAAGCCGGCTTCCCGCAAAACCAACGTGTTCAACGAGCAGGTGCGCTACGCCTTCCACGGCGCGCTGCAGGACCTGAAAAGCAAACCGCTGGCGACGTTCCTGACGGTGATGGTGATTGCCATCTCCCTCACGCTGCCAAGCGTCTGCTATATGGTTTATAAGAACGTTAACCAGGCGGCTTCACAGTATTATCCTTCCCCGCAGATCACGGTTTATCTGGATAAAGCGCTCGACGATAACGCGGCGGCGCAGGTGGTCGGGCAAATTCAGGCCGAGCAGGGCGTGGAGAAGGTTAATTATCTCTCGCGTGAAGACGCGCTGGGCGAGTTCCGCAACTGGTCAGGCTTTGGCGGTGCGCTGGATATGCTTGAAGAGAACCCGCTGCCTGCCGTGGCGGTGGTGATCCCGAAGCTGGATTTCCAGGGTACCGATTCCCTTAACACCCTGCGCGATCGCATTACCCGCATTAAAGGCATTGATGAAGTGCGCATGGATGACAGCTGGTTTGCGCGTCTTTCTGCCCTGACCGGGCTGGTCGGGCGTGTGGCGGCGATGATTGGCGTGCTGATGGTGGCGGCGGTCTTCCTGGTCATCGGCAACAGCGTGCGCCTGAGCATCTTCGCCCGTCGCGATACCATCAACGTGCAAAAGCTGATTGGGGCAACGGATGGCTTTATCCTTCGTCCGTTCCTTTACGGCGGCGCGCTGCTCGGGTTTTCCGGCGCATTTCTTTCACTGATATTGTCAGAAATTTTGGTGATGCGGCTTTCATCTGCCGTGACTGAAGTGGCGCAGGTTTTCGGAACGAAGTTTGATATCAGTGGCTTAGGGTTCGATGAGTGCCTGCTGCTGCTGCTGGTGTGCTCGATGATCGGGTGGGTGGCCGCCTGGCTGGCAACTGTTCAACATTTACGCCACTTTACTCCCGACTAAGAAAAGCGTGATATAATCTTTCCCTGCACCGAGATGTTCGCTCTGCAGGGAAAGCGTCCCTGTTGTCACTTCCCCTGTTATCATCTCCATGTCACATTTTGTGCGTAATTTATTCACCGTTGCACCTGGAACTTGTGGATAAAATCACTGTCTGATAAAAGAGTGAATGCTAATCTCGTTGCTCAAACGCTTTGGCATGGTTGTTGCCTGACGGGGACAACCAGGACCAGAAGAAACATTGAGAGGAATGAATGACCAAAGAAATGCAAACTTTAGCTTTAGCCCCTGTTGGTAACCTGGAATCGTATATCCGGGCTGCGAACACCTGGCCGATGTTAACGGCCGAGGAAGAAAAGGAGCTTGCTGAAAAGCTGCATTACCAGGGCGATCTGGAAGCAGCGAAAAAGCTGATCCTGTCTCACCTGCGCTTTGTTGTTCACATTGCTCGTAATTACGCGGGCTATGGCCTGCCGCAGGCGGACTTGATTCAGGAAGGTAACATCGGTCTGATGAAGGCTGTGCGTCGCTTTAACCCGGAAGTGGGTGTGCGACTGGTCTCCTTCGCTGTGCACTGGATCAAAGCAGAGATTCACGAATACGTGCTGCGCAACTGGCGTATCGTGAAAGTCGCCACAACAAAAGCGCAACGCAAACTGTTCTTTAACCTGCGTAAAACCAAGCAGCGTCTGGGCTGGTTCAATCAGGATGAAGTCGAAATGGTGGCGCGCGAGCTGGGCGTATCCAGTAAAGACGTGCGTGAGATGGAATCCCGTATGGCCGCGCAGGACATGACTTTTGATATGTCCTCTGACGACGATGCATCCGACAGCCAGCCAATGGCGCCGGTTCTGTATCTGCAGGATAAGACCTCTAACTTTGCTGACGG
Source organism: Enterobacter sp. K16B (assembly GCF_020216105.1). NCBI lineage: Bacteria > Pseudomonadati > Pseudomonadota > Gammaproteobacteria > Enterobacterales > Enterobacteriaceae > Enterobacter > Enterobacter sp. K16B. The sequence continues at coordinate 9,607 of NZ_JAIWJZ010000058.1, read as the reverse complement.
CATCGAAGAGGATAACTGGGAAGATCAGGCCGCGAACAAGCTGAGCTATGCGATGGAAGGCCTGGACGAGCGTAGCCAGGATATTATCCGCGCCCGCTGGCTGGACGAAGACAACAAGTCCACGCTGCAGGAGCTGGCCGACCGCTACGGCGTCTCCGCTGAACGTGTGCGTCAGCTTGAAAAGAACGCCATGAAAAAACTTCGCGCCGCTATCGAAGCGTAATTTCCGCGAAGTATGACGAGAACCCCTGGATGCCAAGTCCGGGGGTTTTGTTTTTTTAGCGCCCGCTCTGGCGAATTTCCGCCCCCTGGCAAACACTTACTGATGCGCTAAGCAGGCGACTTTCTCAGGGGGACAGGGTGAAAAATAACGAACTCAACGACCGGCGTTTACAGGCGACGCCGCGCGGCATCGGCGTGATGTGTAACTTCTATGCCGATAAAGCGGAGAACGCCACGGTGTGGGACATCGAGGGCAACGAGTACATCGACTTTGCCGCGGGGATCGCGGTGCTGAATACCGGCCATCGCCATCCAAAGGTCATTGCCGCCATCGAAAAACAACTCCACGCCTTTACCCATACGGCTTACCAGATTGTGCCGTATGAAGGCTATGTGTCGCTTGCCGAGCGTATCAACGCACGCGTGCCCATTGACGGCCCGGCGAAAACGGCGTTCTTCTCGACGGGCGCAGAAGCGGTAGAAAACGCCGTAAAAATTGCCCGCGCCTTTACCAAACGTCCTGGCCTTATCACCTTCGGCGGCGCGTTCCACGGCCGTACCTTTATGGCCATGGCGCTGACTGGCAAAGTTGCGCCCTACAAGCTCGGCTTTGGCCCTTTCCCCGGCTCGGTTTATCACGCCCAGTATCCGAATGAACTGCATGGCGTCAGCACCGCGGAGGCGCTAAAGAGCCTGGAGCGCATCTTTAAAGCGGATATCGCCCCGGATCAGGTTGCGGCGATTATTCTCGAACCGGTTCAGGGGGAGGGCGGTTTCAACATCGCCCCGGCTGATTTTATGCAGGCCCTGCGCGCCCTGTGCGATACCCACGGTATTTTGCTGATTGCCGACGAGGTGCAAAGCGGTTTCGCCCGCACCGGCAAGCTGTTCTCGATGGAGCACCACTGCGTGAAGCCGGATCTGATCACCATGGCGAAAAGCCTGGCGGGCGGGATGCCGCTCTCGGCGGTCTCGGGTCGTGCTGAGGTAATGGATGCGCCTGCGCCTGGCGGGCTGGGCGGCACCTACGCGGGGAACCCGCTGGCGATTGCCGCGGCGCATGCCGTGCTGGACGTGATTGATGAAGAAGACCTCTGCACCCGCTCGGCACATCTTGGCCATCACCTGGTGGAGGTGCTGAACAAAGCGAAGGAACATTGCCCGTATATCGCGGATATTCGCGCGCAGGGCTCGATGGTGGCGGTGGAGTTTAACGACCCGCAAACGGGTCAGCCTTCGCCGGAATTTACCCGCCAGGTTCAGGAGCGTGCATTGCAGGAAGGTTTGCTGCTTCTGAGCTGCGGCGTGTACGGCAACGTCATTCGCTTCCTCTATCCGCTGACGATCCCCGAGGTGCAGTTCCGTAAAGCGCTGGATATTATCTCCGCGTCGCTGACACGTTAAAGCCACATGCCCGGCAAAACGTCCTGCCGGGCTTATCATATATTCATTTCAAATTTGCTATTCCAAAATCATAAAAATGGGGTATGTTTTAGCAGAGTATGCTGAAAAAGCGCGAACAGCACACCTATAACTGAAATAAAGCGCTGCACAACAACATCACAACAATCGTAATAACCATAATAATGGGGAATCTCAGGATGAACATGAAGGGTAAAGCGTTACTGGCAGGATGTATCGCGTTGGCATTCAGCACCATGGCACAGGCAGACATCAAAGTGGCTGTGGTTGGCGCGATGTCCGGTCCGGTAGCGCAGTACGGCGACCAGGAGTTTACTGGCGCAGAACAGGCGGTTGCAGACATTAACGCTAAGGGCGGTATCAAGGGCGAAAAACTGCAGATCGTAAAATATGATGATGCCTGTGACCCGAAACAAGCGGTCGCGGTCGCGAACAAAGTGGTAAACGACGGGATCAAATACGTCATCGGTCACCTGTGTTCTTCCTCTACGCAGCCTGCGTCTGACATCTACGAAGACGAAGGTATTCTGATGATCACCCCGGCGGCGACCGCACCGGAGCTGACCGCACGCGGTTACAAGCTGACCCTGCGTACCACCGGTCTGGATTCTGACCAGGGCCCAACGGCGGCAAAATACATTCTTGAAAAAGTGAAGCCGCAGCGCATCGCCATTGTTCACGATAAACAGCAGTACGGTGAAGGTCTGGCGCGTGCGGTGCAGGATGGTCTGAAGAAAGGCAATGCGAACGTCGTCTTCTTTGACGGGATCACTGCGGGCGAGAAAGACTTCTCCACGCTGGTTGCGCGTCTGAAGAAAGAGAATATCGACTTCGTTTACTACGGTGGCTACCACCCGGAAATGGGCCAGATCCTGCGTCAGGCACGCGCGGCCGGTCTGAAAACCCAGTTTATGGGACCAGAAGGGGTGGCGAACGTTTCCCTGTCTAACATCGCGGGTGAGTCTGCGGAAGGCCTGCTGGTGACCAAGCCGAAGAACTACGACCAGGTCCCTGCGAACAAACCTATCGTTGATGCCATCAAGGCGAAGAAACAGGATCCAAGCGGCGCGTTCGTCTGGACCACCTACGCGGCGCTGCAGTCGCTGCAGGCGGGTCTGAACCAGTCAGCCGATCCAGCTGAAATTGCCACCTGGCTGAAAGCGAACACCGTCGAGACCGTTATGGGGCCTCTCTCCTGGGACGCGAAGGGCGATCTGAAGGGCTTCGAGTTCGGCGTGTTTGACTGGCATGCTAACGGCACGGCGACGGACGCCAAATAATTTTCCCGTCGCCTTTCGCGCCGCAGGTGCGTTGGCTGCGTTATTCAACCCCGGTCACTTACTTATGTAAGCTCCCGGGGATTTCATAACTTGCCGCCTTCCTGCAACGCGAAATGCTTGGGAAAATGCGGCAGATAATGAATGTAGGCCGGGTAAGGCGCAGCCGCCACCCGGCTTTCTTTTAGCGCTTCTCCCACCCGCTCTCCTGCGCCGTAAACCCTAACGCCTGCATAAACGCCGCCATCACACCGCGGTCTTCTACCCCCACGTCGGCCATCCACCATGAAGTCACGTTCGGGTTTGTGCGAATCACTTCTTCAATTAAGTACTGTCCTACACCGCGACGACGGGTAACGTCACGTACGCGCAATGAGTCCAGCGCCCCTTCTGTCCCGCTTAGCGTCACGCGAACCGCAGCCAGCAGGCGCTCGTTGAAGCGCGCGGCATAAATGCGGTGGGTCTCATCGACGCGTAGCGACGAAGGGGAATATTCCGGCCAGATCTTGCCCAGGTCGATATGATCCTGGTCGCTAAAGGTCACCAGACGCACGATAGTCAGTTTCATTAGCCACTTGTCCAAATCAAATTGAGTAGGGGCAGTGTACTCAATTTATTCGCTCAGCGGCTTCCTCTTTTTATTCTCATTCGCCAGGTGATTAGTTTTTTGACAACGCAATGGGCAGATTGAAAACACATGGATCGAAAAATAAGCAGAATTTTAACCTGAATGGTAGTGATTTATTCGGCGCTTTGTACCGTTATTTTATGCTGCAAACTGCACTTTTAGTTGTTTATCTCTGCCTGATTTCAGAATATTATCTTTGCTTAATCGCCTGAAAAATAGAGATTTTAGTCTGGTTTTTGACAAAAAACTGCGCTAAACCATTAAAGGCACTGGTAAAAATAGCGTTGTTCATTAAAAGTACAGAATGCTTTTTAACCATAATAAAACAAAATATAAACACGACATCACGAATGGGGATTCAGAGATGAAAAGGAACGCGAAGACGATACTCGCGGGGATGGTCGCACTGTCGATCTCGCATGCCGCTATGGCGGAGGACATTAAAATTGCGGTGGTGGGGGCGATGTCCGGTCCTGTTGCCCAGTGGGGTGACATGGAGTTCAACGGTGCGCGCCAGGCCATCAAAGACATCAACGCCAAAGGCGGCATCAAAGGCGACAAGCTGGTAGGCGTGGAATATGACGACGCCTGCGATCCGAAACAGGCCGTCGCGGTCGCTAACAAAATCGTCAACGATGGCATCCAGTACGTGATCGGCCATCTGTGCTCATCCTCCACCCAGCCGGCGTCGGATATCTACGAAGATGAAGGCATTCTGATGATCACCCCCGGTGCGACCAACCCGGAGCTGACCCAGCGCGGCTATCAGCACATTATGCGTACCGCCGGTCTGGACTCCTCTCAGGGGCCGACTGCCGCCAAATTTATCCTCGAAAACGTCAAGCCACAGCGCATCGCCATTATTCATGACAAACAACAGTATGGCGAAGGCCTGGCACGTTCCGTTCAGGACGGCCTGAAAAAAGGCGGCGCAAACATCGTCTTCTTCGACGGCATTACCGCCGGTGAGAAAGACTTCTCCGCGCTGATTGCCCGTCTGCAAAAAGAGAATATCGACTTCGTTTACTACGGTGGCTACTACCCGGAAATGGGGCAAATGCTGCGCCAGGCACGTTCGGTAGGGTTGAAAACCCAGTTTATGGGGCCGGAAGGCGTGGGTAACGCCTCCCTGTCTAACATTGCCGGTGATGCCGCCGAAGGCATGCTGGTGACGATGCCAAAACGCTATGACCAGGATCCGGCCAACAAGGCTATCGTTGATGCGCTCAAGGCGCAGAAAAAAGATCCGAGCGGTCCGTACGTCTGGATCACTTACGCCGCCGTACAGTCTCTGGCGACGGCGCTGGATCGTACCGGCAGCAAAGAACCGCTGGATCTGGTGAAAGATTTAAAAGCGCACGGGGCGAACACCGTGATTGGGCCGCTGAACTGGGATGAGAAAGGCGATCTGAAGGGATTTGAGTTTGGTGTCTTTAAGTGGCACGCCGACGGTTCGTCCTCGGTCGCCAAATAATTATCCCACCGCCCGGACCGCCGGGCGGGTATAAAAAGGTTTGCATATGTCCGAGCAGTTTCTCTATTTCCTGCAGCAGATGTTTAACGGCGTCACGCTGGGAAGCACCTACGCGCTGATTGCCATCGGCTATACGATGGTTTACGGCATTATCGGCATGATCCAACTTCGCCCACGGCGAGGTGTACATGATCGGTAGCTATGTCTCCTTTATGATCATCGCCGCGCTGATGATGATGGGCATCGACAGCAGCTGGCTGCTGGTCGCCGCCGGGTTTGTCGGCGCGATTGTGATTGCCAGCGCCTACGGCTGGAGCATCGAACGCGTGGCCTACCGGCCGGTGCGCAGCTCCAAGCGCCTGATTGCGCTCATCTCCGCGATTGGGATGTCCATCTTCCTGCAAAACTACGTCAGCCTGACCGAAGGCTCGCGCGACGTGGCGTTGCCAAGTCTGTTTAACGGCCAGTGGGTTGTGGGGGCCAGCGAAAACTTCTCTGCCTCTATCACCACCATGCAGCTGGTTATCTGGGTGGTGACCTTCATTGCGATGCTCGCCCTGACGCTGTTCATCCGTTACTCGCGGATGGGACGCGCCTGCCGCGCCTGCGCGGAAGACCTGAAGATGGCGAGCCTGCTGGGGATCAACACCGACCGCGTCATTGCCCTCACCTTTGTGATCGGTGCCGCGATGGCGGCTGTTGCCGGGGTTCTGCTCGGCCAGTTCTACGGCGTGATTAACCCGTACATCGGCTTTATGGCCGGGATGAAAGCCTTTACCGCGGCGGTGCTGGGCGGTATCGGCAGTATTCCGGGGGCAATGATTGGCGGTCTGATCCTGGGCGTGGCGGAAGCGCTCTCCTCGGCGTATCTGAGCACTGAGTATAAAGATGTGGTGTCGTTTGCCCTGCTGATTCTGGTTCTGCTGGTGATGCCTACCGGTATTCTGGGCCGTCCGGAGGTAGAGAAAGTATGAAACCGATGCATTTTGCAATGGCGCTGCTCTCTGCCGCCATGTTCTTCGTGCTGGCGGGCGTCTTTATGGGCGTTCAGTTAGAGCTGAACGGCACTAAGCTGGTGGTCGACACCGCTGCCGACATTCGCTGGCAGTGGGTATTTATCGGCACGGCGGTCGTCTTCCTGTTCCAGCTGCTGCGTCCGCTGTTTCAGAAGACGCTGAAAGGCGTCTCCGGGCCGAAGTTTGTTCTGCCGGCAATTGACGGTTCGACCGTTAAGCAGAAGCTGTTCCTCGTGGCGCTGCTGGTGGCCGCGGTGGCATGGCCGTTCGTGGTCTCCCGCGGCACGGTGGATATCGCCACCCTGACCATGATCTACGTGATACTCGGTCTGGGTCTGAACGTGGTGGTGGGGCTTTCCGGCCTGCTGGTGCTGGGCTACGGCGGCTTCTACGCCATCGGTGCCTACACGTTTGCGCTGCTGAACCACTATTACGGCCTCGGCTTCTGGACCTGTCTTCCGCTGGCGGGGCTGGTCTCTGCTGCCGCCGGTTTCCTGCTTGGCTTCCCGGTGCTGCGCCTGCGCGGTGACTACCTGGCGATTGTGACCTTAGGCTTCGGTGAAATCGTCCGTATCCTGCTGCTCAACAACACCGAAGTGACCGGTGGTCCGAACGGGATCAGCCAGATCCCGAAACCGACCTTCTTCGGTCTGGAGTTCAGCCGTACCGCCCGTGAAGGCGGCTGGGACACCTTCAGCAACTTCTTTGGCGTGAAATATGATCCGTCCGACCGCGTTATCTGGCTCTATCTGGTGGCGCTGCTGCTGGTGGTGATTACCCTGTTCGTGATTAACCGCCTGCTGCGTATGCCGCTGGGCCGTGCGTGGGAAGCGCTGCGCGAAGATGAGATCGCCTGCCGTTCTCTGGGCCTGAACCCGACCCGCATCAAGCTGACCGCGTTTACCATCAGCGCCGCGTTTGCCGGTTTTGCCGGGACGCTGTTTGCCGCACGTCAGGGCTTCGTCAGCCCGGAATCGTTCACCTTTGCCGAATCCGCCTTTGTGCTGGCGATTGTGGTGCTCGGTGGGATGGGCTCGCAGTTTGCCGTTATTCTGGCGGCCATTCTGCTGGTGGTCTCGCGTGAGCTGATGCGTGACTTTAACGAATACAGCATGCTGATGCTGGGTGGTTTGATGGTGCTGATGATGATCTGGCGTCCGCAGGGCCTGCTGCCGATGACCCGTCCACAGCTGAAGCTGAAGAACGGGCAAGCGAAAGGAGAGCAGGCATGAAGCCTTTATTATCCGTTAACGGTCTGATGATGCGTTTTGGCGGCCTGCTGGCGGTCAATAACGTAAATCTGGATCTGCACAAGAAAGAGATCGTCTCCCTGATTGGCCCGAACGGCGCGGGGAAAACCACGGTCTTTAACTGCCTGACCGGTTTCTATAAGCCGACGGGCGGCACCATCATGCTGCGCGACCAGCATCTCGAAGGTTTACCGGGTCAGCAGATTGCCCGCATGGGCGTGGTGCGTACCTTCCAGCACGTACGTCTGTTCCGCGAAATGACGGTGATTGAGAACCTGCTGGTAGCACAACATCAGCAGCTGAAAACCGGGCTGTTCTCCGGCCTGCTGAAAACCCCGGCGTTCCGCCGCGCACAGGATGAAGCGCTCGACCGCGCCGCCACCTGGCTCGACCGAATTGGCCTGCTGCAGCACGCCAACCGTCAGGCGAGCAACCTCGCCTACGGCGACCAGCGCCGTCTTGAAATTGTGCGCTGCATGGTGACCCAGCCGGAAATCCTGATGCTCGACGAACCGGCAGCAGGGCTTAATCCGAAAGAGACCAAAGAGCTGGACGAGCTGATTGCCGAACTGCGCGATCATCACGACACCACCATTCTGCTGATTGAGCATGACATGAAGCTGGTGATGGGCATTTCTGACCGTATCTACGTGGTCAACCAGGGCACGCCGCTGGCAAACGGCACGCCGGAAGAGATCCGCAACAATCCGGACGTGATCCGCGCATACCTTGGTGAGGCATAAGATGGAAAAAGCGATGTTAACGTTCGATAAGGTCAATGCGCACTACGGTAAGATCCAGGCGCTGCACGACGTCAGCCTGCATATCAACCAGGGGGAAATCGTCACCCTGATTGGGGCCAACGGCGCGGGTAAAACCACGCTGCTCGGCACCCTGTGCGGCGACCCGCGCGCCACCAGCGGGCGGATTGTGTTCGATGGCAAAGACATTACCGACTGGCAGACCGCCAGAATCATGCGTGAGGCGGTGGCGATTGTGCCGGAAGGACGTCGCGTGTTCTCGCGTATGACGGTGGAAGAGAACCTGGCGATGGGCGGTTTCTTCGCCCACCGCGATGAATATCAGACCCGCATCAAGTGGGTGTACGAACTTTTCCCGCGTCTGTGGGAGCGCCGCATCCAGCGTGCGGGCACCATGTCCGGCGGTGAACAGCAGATGCTGGCGATCGGCCGCGCGCTGATGAGCCAGCCGCGTCTGCTGCTGCTGGACGAACCGTCGCTCGGTCTGGCACCGATCATCATCCAGCAGATCTTCGACACCATCGAACAGCTGCGTAAAGAGGGGATGACCATCTTCCTCGTCGAGCAGAACGCCAACCAGGCGCTGAAGCTCGCTGACCGTGGCTACGTGCTGGAGAACGGCCGTGTGGTGCTAGAAGACACCGGTGACGCGCTGCTGGCGAACGAAGCGGTGCGGAGTGCGTATTTAGGGGGATAGGTAAAAGTAAAAAGGCAACGTAAGTTGCCTTTTTTAGTGTTTTCTCCCTCTCCCTGTGGGAGAGGGGCGGGGTGAGAGCACCAGACCGCACCTAAACCACCCACCCAACCCCCTTCACACAACCATCATCCCTCTGACCTTTTGTTGTCACTTATCTGTAAACAAACAGTTATTTTTCTGTCATTCGAGCATGTCATGTTACCTCGCGAGCATAAAACGCGTGATATCGCGCATCCGGCACAATAAGAGAGATGACAATGACATCGTTACGACACACAGCTTTGGGTCTGGCACTGGGTCTGGCTTTTGCGACGAACGCAATGGCTGTGACGACCATTCCGTTCTGGCATTCCATGGAAGGGGAGTTGGGTAAAGAGGTTGACTCCCTGGCGCAGCGTTTCAACGACACCCATCCGGATTACAAAATTGTGCCGGTGTACAAAGGGAACTACGAGCAGAGCCTGAGCGCCGGCATTGCCGCCTTCCGTACCGGTAACGCCCCTGCGTTGTTACAGGTTTATGAAGTGGGTACCGCGACCATGATGGCCTCGAAAGCCATCAAGCCGGTCTATGAAGTGTTCAAAGAAGCGGGTATCAACTTCGACGAATCCCGGTTCGTGCCAACCGTGGCGGGATACTACACGGATTCCAAAAGCGGCCATCTGCTGTCTCAGCCGTTTAACAGCTCAACGCCTGTGCTCTACTACAACAAAGATGCCTTCAAAAAAGCCGGTTTAGACCCGGAGCAGCCGCCAAAAACCTGGCAGGATCTGGCTGAATATACCGCGAAGCTGAAAGCGGCAGGGATGAAGTGCGGCTACGCCAGCGGCTGGCAGGGCTGGATCCAGATTGAAAACTTC
>NZ_JAIWJZ010000057.1:0-66955 GCF_020216105.1 Enterobacter sp. K16B | reverse complement strand
ACGGCAGATTTACAGTCTGCTCCCTTTGGCCGCTCGGGAACCCCACCACGGGGTAATGCTATTAACTGGCCTGCTTCCTGCTGGAAGCGGGGCGCATCATATCAAATGAGGCGCCCCTGTAAAGCATTCCTTTAGTGAAATGACGTCGTTTGCCTGCTTTTTATCCGTAAAGGTGCAAAGCTAATCAATTCATTTCCCTGGGATTAAAGAATAATGGTTCTGTTACCGTAAACGAAGACCCGCTGCGCCAGCACCTGATACAGCGCACGGCTGAGCACATTCTTCTCAACGTCGCGCCCGGCGCGCATCATGTCCTCAGCCGTGTAGGTGTGATCCACATGAATTACGTCCTGCATGATGATAGGACCTTCATCCAGGTTATCATTCACGTAGTGCGCCGTGGCTCCGATGATCTTCACGCCACGCTCATAGGCCTGATGGTAAGGACGCGCACCGATAAAGGCCGGCAGGAACGAGTGGTGAATGTTGATGATCTTATTCGGGAAGCGCGCCACGAAGGATGGCGTCAGCACGCGCATATATTTCGCCAGCACCACGTAGTCCGGGTTGTGCGCTTCAATGGCCTGCGCCATCAGGTTGTCGTGTTCTTCACGGGTGTGGCCTTCATGGCTGACCAGCTCGAACGGAATATCAAAACGCTCGACCAGCGTGCGCAGCGTCTCGTGGTTGCCGATAACGGCCGCAATTTCGACGTCCAGGCCGCCGTAGTTGGCTTTCATCAGCAGATCGCCCAGGCAATGCGCCTCTTTGGTCACCAGAATCACGATGCGGCGTCGGCCTGCGGGGGTCAGTTCACGCACGGAGCCTTCCGGCAGCGCGCTGTCCAGATCGGCAAGCAGGGTGGTGTCGTTGAAAATACCTTCCAGTTCGGTACGCATGAAGAAACGTCCGGTACGGTGGTCAACGAACTCGTTGTTCTGCACGATATTCAGTTCATGCTTGTAACAAATGTTGGTAATTCGTGCGATCAGTCCTTTTTGATCGGGACAGATGGTGCGCAGAACTTTACGTTGTAGTGATTGCATCGCCGGGAAATCCTGTTTGTATTTGCGAAGTCTGGGTTGTCAGGCGTTACTGCCCGCAACACTTTTTAAATTTTTTACCTGAACCACACGGGCAGGGATCGTTACGACCAAACTGTGGGCGCGTTCCGTCAATATAATACCATTGCCCGCTTTCCTTTAAGAACCGGGAACGTTCGATAATGGCGCCAGGCTTATTATTCTCGGTAAAGCGGGCCACAAAGCTGACATAACCCTCATCAGCATGAATCCCGGTTGAGGATTCATAGACGGTAAGGCCAAGCCATTGCGTACTGGCGAACCCGGCTTCGATCTCCTGTCTGAATTCCGCCGCGTGGCAGGACGGGTGCCAGGTTTTAATCAGGTAGTCTGCGTCTTTGATCACAAAAGCAGTGTACCGTGAACGCATGAGGTGTGACGGGTCTGGTGCAACCTGATCGCCAGAAAGATATCGCTGGCAACATAGGCTATACTCCAGAGCGCTACCACAAGGGCAGAGTTGAGACACGATTCTCTTCCTGAAACAATAAATAAAGGCGTTAAACGCTTCGGGTAGCACTATGTTAACTGAGCTGTTGCGTTGATGCTATGTCAGGAATCCAGGGGACGTAAAACAGGGCTAATGAGAAAGGTTAAAATAGGACTGGCGCTGGGCTCAGGTGCAGCCCGCGGATGGTCACATATCGGCGTGATTAACGCGTTAAAACAGATGGGTGTTGACGTCGATATTGTTGCAGGGTGTTCAATCGGCTCGCTTGTCGGCTCCGCTTACGCGTGCGGGAAGCTGCCGGAGCTCGAGACCTGGGTGCGTTCCTTCAGTTACTGGGACGTGCTTCGTCTGATGGATCTCTCATGGCAGCGTGGCGGACTCTTACGCGGCGAACGCGTCTTTAACCAGTTCCGCCAGGTTATGCCTCTCGAAGACTTCACGGATTGCCAGATGCCGTTCGGCGCCGTCGCGACGAATCTTAGCACCGGTCGCGAGCTTTGGCTGACCGAAGGGGATATCCATCTTGCCGTTCGCGCCTCCTGCAGTATACCGGGCTTAATGGCGCCTGTGCCGCATAACGGCTACTGGCTTGTCGACGGTGGCGTCGTTAATCCGGTCCCCATCTCTCTGACTCGTGCCATGGGGGCAGACATCGTGATTGCCGTGGACCTGCAGCATGATGCTCACCTGATGCAACAGGATCTTATGCCGGTCAATCTGCAGAGCGACGAACCTGAGGGTGGAAAACTGGCCTGGCATGAGCGCCTGCGTGGTCGACTCGGGCGTATGACCGCACGACGCGCGGTGGCGGCCCCGACAGCCATCGAAATCATGACCACCTCAATCCAGGTACTTGAGAACCGCCTCAAGCGAAATCGTATGGCCGGCGACCCGCCAGACATTCTTATTCAACCGTACTGTCCACAAATCTCTACCCTCGATTTCCATCGGGCTGAGGCAGCCATCGCAGCGGGCTCGTTAGCCGTCGAAAAGAAAATGAACGAACTGTTGCCTTTTGTGCGAACAGCACGTTAAGCACCTTTTTTTGACTACTTCAGCAAAATCTGACAGGCGATAGTGCCGATCGCATGCCACTATTTAGTTACTGTCAGCCAGGGGAGGAACCATGACGCAGCCATTGGCCGGAAAACATATTTTGATTGTAGAAGACGAGCCCGTTTTCCGATCGCTACTGGATTCGTGGTTATCCTCACTGGGCGCTAACACGTCACTGGCTGAAGATGGCATCGACGCCCTGGAGAAAATGAACAGCATTACGCCCGATTTGATGATTTGCGACATTGCGATGCCGCGGATGAATGGGCTGAAGCTGGTTGAACATCTGCGTAACGAAGGCAACCAGACGCCGATTCTGGTGATATCCGCCACTGAGAATATGGCGGATATCGCGAAAGCGTTGCGTCTTGGGGTGCAGGATATTCTGCTTAAGCCGGTCAAGGATCTGAACCGGTTACGGGAAACGGTATTAGCCTGTCTTTATCCGAATATGTTTAATTCCCGGGTAGAGGAAGAGGAGCGCCTTTTCCAGGACTGGGATGCCCTGGTCAGCGATCCGCCCGCTGCGGCGAAGCTTTTACAAGAACTCCAGCCGCCCGTTCAGCAAACCATTTCGCATTGCCGTATCAATTATCGTCAGCTGGTGGCGGCAGACCAGCCTGGGCTGGTGCTGGATATTGCGCCACTGTCTGATGTCGATCTTGCGTTTTATTCCCTGGATGTCACCCGGGCGGGGGATAACGGCGTATTAGCGGCGTTACTCCTTCGTGCGTTATTTAACGGTTTGCTGCAGGAACAGTTATCGCATCAGGGACAACGGTTGCCGGAGTTAGGCAGTTTACTCAAACAAGTCAACCAGCTTTTTCGTCAGGCGAATTTACCCGGACAGTTTCCGCTGCTGGTCGGTTATTACCACAGCGGTTTAAAAAATCTTATCCTCGTTTCAGCCGGCCTCAACGCTTCACTGAATACCGGTGAGCACCATATTCAGGTGAGTAACGGTGTGCCGCTTGGGACATTGGGAACGGCGTATCTTAATCAAATAAGCCACCGCTGTTCCTCCTGGCAGTGCCAAATTTGGGGCGCCGGGGGACGGCTACGCTTAATGTTGTCCACGGAATAAGCAATTGGTTCTTAATTTTAAGATTGCTTTACCTGTGTTTTACGGGGAGTGCTACTATCGCTGCCCAGATTCATGCGTATTTATCCTAATTGATCGGCAACGCGTTCTTTTCAGACCCGAACTGCGGGGCGAGACTGATATACTCAACGCGTTATTTATTGCATAAAAGTTCAAAACTTGAACAGCTCAGGAGAATTTGAATGGCTGCCCTAAATTCGAAAGTCAGAAAGGCCGTCATCCCGGTAGCGGGATTGGGGACCAGGATGTTACCAGCAACTAAGGCGATTCCTAAAGAGATGCTGCCTCTGGTTGATAAGCCATTAATCCAGTATGTCGTCAACGAATGTATCGCAGCCGGCATTACGGAAATTGTGCTGGTTACGCATTCATCAAAAAACTCTATCGAAAACCATTTCGATACAAGCTTTGAACTTGAAGCCATGCTGGAAAAACGTGTTAAGCGTCAGCTGTTAGAGGAAGTTCAGTCTATTTGTCCTCCGCACGTTACTATTATGCAGGTTCGTCAGGGGCTGGCGAAAGGTCTGGGCCACGCCGTCATGTGTGCACACCCTGTTGTGGGTGACGAGCCTGTTGCGGTGATTCTGCCAGACGTAATTCTGGATGAATACGAATCCGATCTCTCTCAGGATAACCTTGCTGAGATGATCAAACGTTTCGACGAAACAGGTAGCAGCCAGATCATGGTTGAGCCGGTGGAAGACGTGACGGCTTACGGTGTGGTTGACTGCAAAGGCGTTAACCTTGAGCCGGGTGAAAGTGTGCCAATGGTTGGCGTCGTAGAGAAGCCTAAAGCCGACGTAGCGCCTTCAAACCTGGCTGTAGTGGGTCGCTATGTCCTGAGCGCCGAAATCTGGCCTCTGCTGGCTAAAACGCCTCCAGGAGCGGGTGATGAGATCCAGTTGACCGATGCCATTGATATGCTGATCGAGAAAGAGACCGTTGAGGCTTACCATATGAAAGGTAAGAGCCATGACTGCGGTAATAAGCTCGGTTATATGCAGGCATTCGTGGAATATGGCATTCGCCACAATACCCTTGGTGAAGAATTTAAAACCTGGCTCAAAGAGAGCGTAGGTATTAAGAAATAAGCCATAGTGGTAAATGTTCAAAACCGGTGAGGCCTGGCCCACCGGTTTTTTTATGTCCATAACATCCAGAGACCAGCCGGGAGTAACTGCGGCGAAACAGGTGAATAACGCTTTATGACAGAGTGTAAGGGGATGTTTGCGACAAATTTTGGTTAAAAAAAATCCCGCATTAAGCGGGATTTTTCTGAATGCGGCTTGATTAATCCTTGATCAGGAAGTCATCCAGCTGTTTACCTTGCTCATCCATGGCTTTCTTGATAACAGCAGGAGTACGACCCTGGCCAGTCCAGGTTTTAGTTTCGCCGTTCTCGTCAACATAGCTATATTTAGCAGGACGAGCAGCACGCTTAGCTTTAGTACCGGTTTTAGCTGCAGCCATGCTGTTCAGCAATTCATTTGGATCGATACCATCAGCAATCAGCATTTCACGATATTGCTGCAGTTTACGAGTACGTTCTTCGATTTCAGCAGCAGCAGCGCTTTCTTCTTCACGACGTTCATTAACTACAACTTCTAATTTTTCCAGCATTTCTTCAAGCGTTTCGAGGGTGCATTCTCTTGCCTGCGCACGAAGAGTACGGATGTTGTTCAGAATTTTAAGTGCTTCGCTCATTGTAGTAATCTCAAACTTATAATGGGGGGTGGTTTGTTGACCTAATAATAGAGCCATAAATTCAGATGTGCAATAGCCAGGAATGTAAGGAATTCAAAAAATACTAAATAATGCCGCTATTATTAATTACGCTAACTTAAATTTCATCGCCCGACAGTCTCGCTTGTTATCACGCAAACCAGCTTAACCCGGTCGCTCGCCTGTTTTTTTGTGACATTTACCGCAGGAATTATAGTTGCGGCGGAGAAATATCAGCCTTTCGTATTAGTTCCCGTCAGGGATGCTAAGACTGGAATAGTTAATAAATAGTGAATTTTAATGAACGATGATTCCACTATAAAAAGAAGTGTTATGTTTGGTTGAACTTATAACATATCAGCCATGCTGAATGGGTTTACCTCCTGTTTTAACGCACTATTTTCGTAAACCGTCGTTCCTGAAAACCGCCCTCGACCGCAGGGGCTGTGCGCCGCATCGCGGATGACCAGACAAAATATGGTACAATCAATCATCGGGAATATTACACATTGATTAGGGTTTTACGGCCAATGGCACAACTTTATTTCTACTATTCGGCAATGAATGCCGGGAAATCCACCGCGTTGCTGCAATCCTCATACAATTACCAGGAACGAGGAATGCGTACCGTTGTTTATACGGCGGAAATTGACGACCGCTTTGGAGCAGGGAAGGTAAGCTCCAGAATAGGGCTCTCGTCGCCTGCGAGACTGTTTAACCCCAAAACGGACCTGTATGAGGACATTCGCACAGCTCATGCCGCGCAGCCCATTCACTGCGTTCTGGTAGATGAGAGCCAGTTTCTGACGCGTGAACAGGTTCATGCGCTTTCAGAGGTGGTGGATGAACTCGATATTCCCGTGCTTTGTTACGGGCTGCGTACGGATTTCCGCGGTGAACTCTTTGCCGGGAGCCAGTATTTGCTCGCCTGGTCGGATAAACTCGTTGAACTGAAGACTATCTGTTTTTGCGGTCGTAAAGCCAGCATGGTGCTTCGTCTCGACCAGGCCGGGAAACCTTATGCAGATGGTGAGCAGGTGGTGATAGGCGGGAATGAACGTTATGTATCGGTCTGCCGTAAGCACTATAAGGAAGCGCTGGCCGTAGGCTCGCTGACGGCGATTCAGCACGATAACAGAAAGTAACGTCGGCCTTATCATTCAGACATAAAAAAAACCCGCCATAAAGGCGGGTTTTTCATCAGCAGTCAATTAAGCGCTTTTCTTCGCTTTCTTGTCAGCTTTAATGACAGGCGCTTCTGTTTTCACAGCGGCAACGTCACCTTCTTTGAACTCACGACCGTAGTAGGTATCCAGCAGGATCTGTTTCAGCTCGGAGATCAGTGGGTAGCGTGGGTTAGCACCGGTACACTGGTCATCGAATGCATCTTCAGACAGCTTATCTACGTGAGCGAGGAAGTCAGCTTCCTGCACGCCCGCTTCACGGATTGATTTAGGAATACCCAGTTCAGCTTTCAGGCTTTCCAGCCATGCCAGCAGTTTCTCGATCTTAGCAGCAGTACGGTCGCCCGGTGCGCTCAGACCCAGGTGGTCAGCGATTTCAGCATAACGACGACGAGCTTGCGGACGGTCGTACTGGCTGAAAGCAGTCTGCTTGGTTGGGTTATCGTTCGCGTTATAACGGATAACGTTGCTGATCAACAGGGCGTTCGCCAGGCCGTGAGGAATATGGAACTGTGAGCCCAGTTTGTGCGCCATTGAGTGACAAACACCCAGGAAGGCGTTAGCAAACGCGATACCGGCGATGGTTGCGGCACTGTGGACACGTTCACGAGCAACCGGGTTTTTAGAGCCTTCGTTGTAAGACGCTGGCAGGTTTTCTTTCAGCAGTTTAAGTGCCTGCAGAGCCTGACCGTCAGAGAACTCAGATGCCAGTACTGAAACATAAGCTTCCAGGGCGTGAGTCACGGCATCCAGACCACCGAACGCACACAGTGACTTCGGCATATCCATGACCAGGTTCGCATCAACGATAGCCATATCTGGCGTCAGCGCGTAGTCAGCCAGTGGGTATTTCTGACCTGTTGCATCGTCGGTTACAACCGCAAATGGAGTGACTTCTGAACCGGTACCGGAAGTGGTCGTTACCGCGATCATCTTCGCTTTCACGCCCATTTTCGGGAACTTGTAGATACGTTTACGGATGTCCATAAAGCGCAGCGCCAGTTCTTCGAAGTGGGTTTCCGGATGCTCGTACATCACCCACATGATTTTCGCGGCGTCCATTGGGGAACCACCACCCAGTGCGATAATCACATCAGGCTTGAAGGAGTTAGCCAGTTCAGCACCTTTACGTACTACGCTCAGGGTTGGGTCAGCTTCAACTTCAAAGAACACTTCAGTTTCAACGCCAGCTGCTTTCAGCACAGAGGTGATCTGGTCAGCGTAGCCGTTGTTGAACAGGAAACGGTCAGTCACGATGAGCGCACGTTTGTGGCCATCAGTAATCACTTCATCCAGCGCGATTGGCAGAGAGCCACGGCGGAAGTAGATAGATTTCGGAAGTTTGTGCCACAACATGTTTTCAGCTCGCTTAGCAACGGTTTTCTTGTTGATCAGGTGTTTTGGACCAACGTTTTCAGAGATGGAGTTACCACCCCAGGAACCACAACCCAGAGTCAGGGAAGGTGCGAGTTTGAAGTTGTAAAGGTCACCGATACCACCCTGAGAAGCAGGGGTGTTGATCAGGATACGCGCCGTTTTCATCATCTGGCCGAAGTGAGCCACACGTTCTGGCTGGTTATCCTGGTCGGTGTACAGGCAAGAGGTGTGACCGATACCGCCCATAGCAACCAGTTTCTCGGCTTTCTCTACCGCGTCTTCGAAATCTTTCGCACGGTACATGGCAAGCGTAGGAGACAGTTTTTCGTGTGCAAACGGCTCGCTTTCGTCGACAACTTTCACTTCACCGATCAGGATTTTGGTGGTTGCCGGCACAGTAAAGCCTGCCAGTTCAGCGATTTTATACGCTGGCTGACCGACGATAGCGGCGTTCAGCGCGCCATTTTTCAGGATGATGTCCTGAACCGCTTTCAGCTCTTTACCCTGCAGCAGGTAGCCGCCGTGGCTGGCGAAACGTTCGCGAACGGCATCGTACACGGAGTCTACAACGACCACAGACTGTTCAGATGCGCAGATCACGCCGTTATCGAAGGTTTTAGACATCAGTACAGACGCAACAGCACGTTTGATATCAGCAGTTTCGTCGATGACTACAGGCGTGTTACCCGCACCCACACCGATAGCCGGTTTACCGGAGCTGTATGCTGCTTTAACCATGCCAGGACCACCGGTCGCGAGGATCAGGTTAATGTCAGGGTGATGCATCAGCGCGTTAGACAGCTCAACAGAAGGTTGGTCGATCCAGCCAATCAGATCTTTTGGTGCGCCCGCAGCGATAGCAGCCTGCAGAACGATATCCGCAGCTTTGTTGGTCGCGTCTTTCGCACGTGGGTGTGGAGAGAAGATGATTGCGTTACGGGTCTTCAGGCTGATCAGCGATTTGAAGATGGCAGTAGAGGTTGGGTTGGTTGTCGGAACAATACCGCAAATGATGCCGATAGGTTCGGCGATAGTGATAGTACCGAAGGTGTCGTCTTCGGACAGCACGCCACAGGTTTTCTCATCTTTATAGGCGTTGTAGATATACTCAGAAGCGAAGTGGTTTTTAATCACTTTATCTTCAACGATACCCATGCCGGATTCGGCAACGGCCATTTTAGCGAGAGGGATTCGAGCATCTGCAGCAGCCAGTGCGGCCGCGCGGAAGATTTTATCAACCTGTTCTTGGGTGAAATTGGCATATTCACGCTGGGCTTTTTTAACGCGCTCGACGAGGGCGTTCAGTTCAGCGATATTAGTAACAGCCATAATGCTCTCCTGATAATGTTTAAACTCTTTTAGTAAACCAGCGCTCGATACGTCACACAGTATAGACAGAGCCGAAACCACTTGCGTAACTTAAAATAAAACAAAGAGTTACTTTCTGCACCAGCACACTAATTTACTAAAAGAGCCTTACCTTAGCATCATCCTTTTTTGGCAGGTGACCTCCCTGGGGGCGTAACCAAGATTACTCACTTCTGAGTACGGAAATCATGATCTGCGTCAATTTTCCCCCAAGCTGATACCTTTCAGCAGGGTTATTTCGTTGAGATTTTTCCAGTGTTAAATAATTACGTAAGTATTGGAAGCGGCGCTATCATTGATTATACAAATGTTTAACATCCTGAAATGATAACGTTTTGGTACAGATTTCAAGTGAAGTATGCTGATAAAAAAGGTATCTTCAGCGCGATTTCTCATGACAACCTGTCAGTCCCGGGCAACTGTATAAGCGGAGCAAAACGTGATCCAAACGCTCTTTGATTTTCCAACATATTTTAAATTTTTTATTGGTTTGTTTGCCCTGGTCAACCCGGTGGGGATCATTCCTGTCTTCATTAGTATGACGAGTTACCAGACGGCGGCGGCCAGGAATAAAACCAACCTGACCGCTAACCTGTCAGTGGCGATCATATTGCTGACCTCCCTTTTTCTCGGGGACGCGATTCTTCAGCTGTTCGGGATTTCGATTGATTCTTTCCGCATAGCGGGTGGGATCCTGGTGGTGACCATCGCCATGTCTATGATCAGCGGAAAGCTGGGCGAGGATAAACAGAACAAACAGGAGAAGTCGGAAACCGCCATCAGAGAGAGCATTGGCGTGGTACCGCTGGCATTACCGCTGATGGCCGGTCCTGGCGCCATCAGTTCAACCATTGTCTGGGGCACGCGTTACCATAGCCTGATGCACCTGATTGGCTTTTCTGTCGCCATTGCCATTTTCGCGCTCTGCTGCTGGGGTGTATTCCGCATGGCGCCCTGGCTGGTACGCCTGCTGGGGCAGACGGGCATCAACGTCATTACCCGTATCATGGGCCTGTTGTTGATGGCGTTAGGCATTGAATTCATCGTTACGGGGATTAAAAGCATTTTCCCCGGCCTGTTACACTAATATTTCGGATGAAAGAACGGGGCGACGGCTCCGTTTTTTTTACGTGATTATCAGCAAATCATATAACTAAAGTTGAAATGCTCACATGTCATAATAAATTCTACTAATAATGTTCACTTCTTGTATTTCAATAAGTTATTAAACCCGCCTGACTTCCTCTGTGCAGAAAACCTGCGATCGCTCTGTTATTTTACTCACATGATACTCTGGGGCTTGCTGAGAGATAACCGAAATGATATTAGTAATTTCAACATTCCCTTAGAGGAATGTGCTAAATAATAACCAGTTGTTAAATTTTTGTACAAAACCACTCGTTGAGAGCGCAACGACGCGCTCGCAGAGAAAATTTTCTCTATCACATTGAATATTTGATGTTTTTAAGGGTATTCAATGTCTGGCAGGGCTGCCCACAAAGATACGGTGTTCACCGTAAAAGAGAATTGCTTAACAAATTTGCAAAATGTATTGGCGCGCGTTTACGCCATTTGATACTTTCCGGCCTAATATTTTGCAGCATAAAACAACCAGATGAGAATTATTTTCATATTGTTCTCTTCTCAGATATCCAGCACGGGTCTCAAACAGGGGAGACCTGTGAAGAATCGACGCAAGACGGCCATACGAGCGGTCAGTAATAAAAAAGTCGGTGATAGCAAGCAGTAAAAGAAGAACCTGACAGCAGCAAAAAAAACTCCTGCGCTGTACAGGCCCCAACAGGGGATTACACAGCTGGCGAAGGCCAGTAATTATAATGAGTGGAGTACCAACACAATGTCCATCATCACAAAAAAAAATCTGGTAGCGGCGGGGATTTTAACTGCGCTAATCGCGGGCAACGCTGCAATGGCTGCGGACGTTCCTGCAGGTGTTCAACTGGCTGAGAAGCAGACGCTGGTGCGTAACAACGGTGCGGAAGTTCAGTCTCTTGACCCGCACAAAATTGAAGGTGTTCCTGAGTCTAACGTTAACCGCGACCTGTTCGAAGGTCTGCTGGTCACCGACGTAGACGGCCACCCGGCTCCGGGCGTGGCAGAAAAATGGGAAAACAAAGATTTCAAAGTCTGGACTTTCCATCTGCGTAAAGATGCGAAATGGTCCGACGGTACGCCGGTAACGGCGGAAGATTTCGTTTATAGCTGGCAGCGTCTGGCGAATCCAACGACCGCCTCTCCATATGCGAGCTACCTGCAATATGGCCACATCGCCAATATTGATGACATCATCGCGGGCAAAAAACCGGTAACCGATCTCGGCGTAAAAGCGATTGATGCCAATACTTTTGAAGTGACGTTGAGCGAACCTGTTCCGTACTTCTATAAGCTGCTGGTTCACCCGTCCGTCTCCCCGGTACCAAAATCCGCTGTGGAAAAATTTGGTGAAAAATGGACCCAGCCTGCCAATATCGTGACCAACGGTGCGTATAAACTGAAAGACTGGGTGGTCAACGAACGTATGGTCCTGGAGCGTAACCCGCAGTACTGGGACAACGCCAAAACCGTGATTAACCAGGTCACCTACCTGCCAATCTCTTCTGAAGTGACTGACGTAAACCGCTACCGCAGCGGCGAAATCGACATGACCTATAACAACATGCCGATTGAACTGTTCCAGAAACTGAAAAAAGAGATCCCGAAAGAAGTTCACGTCGATCCATACCTGTGCACCTATTACTATGAGATCAACAACCAGAAAGCACCGTTCACCGACGTACGTGTCCGTACTGCGCTGAAGCTGGCACTGGATCGCGACATCATCGTGAACAAAGTGAAAAACCAGGGCGATCTGCCGGCATACAGCTACACCCCGCCATACACCGATGGCGCAAAACTGACCGAGCCAGACTGGTTCAAACAGACGCAGGAACAGCGTAACGCGGAAGCGAAGAAACTGCTGGCCGAAGCAGGCTACACCGCGGATAAACCGCTGACCTTCAGCCTGCTGTACAACACCTCCGATCTGCACAAAAAACTGGCTATCGCTGTCGCCTCGATCTGGAAAAAGAACCTGGGCGCAAACGTGAAGCTGGAGAACCAGGAGTGGAAAACCTTCCTCGACAGCCGTCATCAGGGCACCTTTGATGTGGCGCGTGCAGGCTGGTGTGCGGACTATAACGAGCCGACCTCTTTCCTGAACACCATGCTGAGCGACAGCTCAAACAACACCGCGCACTATAAGAGCCCGGCGTTTGACAAGCTGATTGCCGACACGCTGAAAACCACTGACGAAGCACAGCGTACTGAACTGTACTCTAAAGCTGAGCAGCAGCTGGATAAAGATTCCGCGATCGTTCCGGTTTACTACTACGTTAACGCCCGTCTGGTGAAACCGTGGGTAGGTGGTTACACCGGTAAAGACCCGATGGATAATATCTACGTTAAAAACTTGTATATTATCAAGCATTAATGGCAATGAGTGGGGCGAGCTTGCTCGCCCCACGGTGTCTAACCAACGTCACATTATATAGGCACACGCCAGAAGGTACGGGCAATGTTGAAATTTATCCTACGTCGCTGTCTTGAAGCGATTCCAACGTTATTTATTCTCATCACGATTTCCTTCTTCATGATGCGTCTTGCGCCGGGCAGTCCTTTTACCGGTGAACGTACGCTGCCGCCAGAAGTGATGGCGAATATCGAAGCGAAATACCACTTAAACGATCCTATCTCCACCCAGTACTTCAATTATCTGAAGCAGCTGGCTCACGGTGATTTTGGACCGTCATTTAAATATAAAGACTATTCCGTTAACGACCTGGTGGCGTCCAGCTTCCCGGTTTCAGCTAAGCTGGGTGCGGCCGCATTCATTCTGGCTATCGTTTTCGGGGTCACCGCCGGCGTAATCGCCGCGCTCAGACAAAATACCAAATGGGATTATGCCGTAATGGGGGTAGCAATGACCGGGGTAGTAATACCCAGCTTCGTTGTAGCGCCATTACTGGTGATGATATTTGCCATCACGCTGAAGTGGCTGCCGGGCGGCGGCTGGAACGGCGGGGCATTAAAGTTCATGATTTTGCCAATGGTGGCCTTATCTCTGGCGTATATCGCCAGCATCGCGCGTATCACCCGTGGTTCGATGATCGAAGTACTGCACTCAAACTTCATTCGCACCGCGCGCGCTAAAGGGCTGCCGATGCGCCGGATTATTTTCCGCCACGCGCTTAAACCGGCGCTGTTGCCAGTGCTCTCCTACATGGGACCGGCTTTTGTCGGGATCATCACCGGTTCAATGGTTATCGAAACGATCTACGGTCTGCCGGGGATTGGCCAGCTGTTCGTTAACGGCGCGCTCAACCGCGACTATTCGCTGGTGCTGAGCCTGACTATTCTCGTCGGTGCGCTGACCATCCTCTTTAACGCTATCGTCGATGTGCTGTACGCCGTCATCGATCCGAAAATCCGTTACTAACACTGGAGCACGCCATGATGTTGAGTAAGAAAAACAGCGAGGCGCTGGAAAACTTCAGTGAAAAACTGGAAGTAGAAGGTCGTAGCCTCTGGCAGGATGCGCGCCGTCGTTTTATGCACAACCGTGCTGCGGTTGCCAGCTTGATTGTTCTGGTGATCATCGCCCTGTTTGTGACCCTGGCGCCGATGCTGTCGCAATTTACCTATTTCGACACCGACTGGGGAATGATGTCCAGCGCGCCGGATATGGAATCTGGCCACTATTTTGGCACGGATTCTTCCGGTCGTGACCTGCTGGTACGCGTCGCCATCGGTGGCCGTATCTCGCTGATGGTGGGTATTGCGGCGGCGCTGGTGGCGGTGATCGTGGGGACGCTCTACGGCTCACTTTCCGGCTACCTTGGCGGCAAAGTGGACTCAGTAATGATGCGTCTGCTGGAAATTCTGAACTCCTTCCCGTTTATGTTCTTCGTGATCCTGCTGGTGACCTTCTTTGGCCAGAATATCCTGTTGATCTTCGTGGCCATCGGGATGGTGTCATGGCTGGATATGGCGCGAATTGTTCGCGGCCAGACGCTGAGCCTTAAACGCAAAGAGTTTATCGAAGCCGCGCAGGTGGGTGGCGTATCGACCGGAAATATCGTGGTTCGCCATATCGTTCCTAACGTGCTGGGTGTGGTGGTGGTCTATGCCTCACTGCTGGTGCCAAGCATGATCCTGTTTGAATCCTTCCTGAGCTTCCTCGGTCTGGGTACGCAAGAGCCGCTGAGCAGCTGGGGTGCGCTGCTGAGTGACGGGGCAAACTCAATGGAAGTTTCACCGTGGCTGCTGTTGTATCCGGCTGGCTTCCTGGTCGTTACCCTGTTTTGTTTTAACTTTATCGGCGATGGCCTGCGTGATGCCCTCGACCCGAAAGACCGTTAAGGAGCGCCGTGATGACAATAATTGAAACGGCAACAGCGCCACAGGCGCAACAGCGCAGCGACCTTCTGCTGGATGTAAAAGATCTCCGCGTCACCTTTAAGACGCCGGACGGGGATGTGACCGCCGTAAACGATCTCAACTTCAACCTGCGTGCCGGTGAAACGCTGGGCATCGTGGGCGAATCGGGCTCCGGGAAATCGCAAACGGCCTTCGCGCTGATGGGACTACTGGCGGCTAACGGGGTGATTGGCGGTTCCGCCAGGTTCAACGGCCGTGAGATCCTCAACCTGCCAGAGCATGAGCTGAACAAGCTGCGTGCTGAGCAGATTTCGATGATTTTCCAGGATCCGATGACCTCGCTTAACCCGTACATGCGCGTGGGTGAGCAGCTGATGGAAGTGCTGATGCTGCACAAAGGCCTGAGCAAAGCCGAAGCCTTTGAAGAGTCCGTTAAAATGCTCGATGCGGTAAAAATGCCGGAAGCGCGTAAGCGTATGCGCATGTTCCCGCATGAGTTCTCTGGCGGTATGCGCCAGCGTGTGATGATTGCGATGGCGCTGCTGTGTCGGCCAAAACTGCTGATTGCTGATGAACCAACCACTGCGCTGGACGTGACCGTACAGGCGCAAATCATGACCCTGTTAAACGAGCTGAAGCGTGAGTTCAACACGGCGATTATCATGATCACCCACGATCTGGGGGTAGTGGCGGGCATCTGTGACAAGGTGCTGGTGATGTATGCCGGTCGTACCATGGAATATGGCAAAGCGCGTGATGTCTTCTATCACCCCGCGCATCCGTACTCGATTGGCCTGTTGAATGCGGTTCCGCGCCTCGATGCGGAAGGGGAATCCCTGCTGACCATTCCGGGCAACCCGCCGAACCTGCTGCGTCTGCCGAAAGGCTGTCCATTCCAGCCGCGTTGTCCGCACGCGATGGAGATCTGCAACAGCGCGCCGCCGCTGGAAGAGTTTGCACCAGGCCGTCTGCGCGCCTGCTTTAAGCCGCAGGAGGAGCTGGTATGAACGCATTAGATGAAAAACGCAACGTGCTGCTCGAAATCGCCGATCTTAAAGTGCATTTCGACATCAAAGATGGCAAACAGTGGTTCTGGCAGCCGCCTAAGACCCTGAAAGCGGTGGACGGTGTTACGCTTCGTCTGTATGAAGGGGAAACCCTGGGCGTGGTGGGCGAGTCTGGCTGCGGCAAATCGACCTTCGCGCGTGCCATTATCGGTCTGGTGAAAGCGACCGGCGGTAAAGTGGCGTGGCTGGGCAAAGATCTGCTGGGCATGAAACCCGACGAGTGGCGCGACGTGCGCAGCGATATCCAGATGATTTTCCAGGATCCGCTGGCGTCATTAAACCCGCGTATGACCATCGGTGAAATCATTGCCGAGCCGCTGCGCACCTATCACCCGAAGACGCCGCGCCAGGAAGTCCGCGATCGTGTTAAAGCGATGATGATGAAGGTGGGGCTGTTGCCCAACCTCATCAACCGTTATCCGCACGAGTTCTCCGGCGGCCAATGCCAGCGTATTGGTATTGCGCGTGCGCTGATCCTCGAGCCGAAACTGATCATCTGCGATGAGCCGGTTTCCGCGCTGGACGTGTCCATTCAGGCGCAGGTAGTGAACCTGCTGCAGAAGCTGCAGCGGGAGATGGGACTATCGTTAATCTTCATTGCGCACGACCTGGCCGTGGTGAAACACATCTCTGACCGCGTGCTGGTGATGTACCTGGGTCATGCCGTGGAGCTGGGCACCTACGATGAGGTGTACCATAATCCGCTGCACCCCTACACCAAAGCGCTGATGTCGGCAGTGCCGATCCCCGATCCCGATCTGGAAAAGAATAAAACGATTCAGCTTCTGGAAGGGGAATTACCTTCACCGATCAACCCGCCGTCGGGCTGCGTGTTCCGTACGCGGTGCCCAATGGCCGGGCCGGAATGCGCCAAAACGCGACCGGTTCTGGAAGGCAGTTTCCGACATGCGGTTTCCTGCCTGAAAGTAGACCCGTTATAATCGCAAGGGCTGACATGATGTCAGCCCTTATTTTTTGCGAGGTCACTGTGTCGCGTATATTCACGTCAGCCCGTCGGCGGCTCTATCATTTATTATTCGATCCTGAAACGCTGTCCGGACGACGCGTCGAAGGGCTCTGCGGATTATTTGCGCTCCTCAGCGTGATTGTCATCTTTATAGAGTCAGGTGCCGGAACGCAATATCATCTGACGTTTGACGAGTGGCATATCTTTGTCTGGCTTGAACTGATAATAACCCTGGTCTTTACCGCGGAATATCTTCTCAGAGTGATAGCCTGGCCCAACCCGGCCCGATATGTTTTCAGCTTTTGGGGATTTATCGATTTAGCCACAATTCTGCCTCTCTATGTGATGTGGCTGTGGCCGGAAATCAGCCTGAGCTATGTCTTTGCCTGGCGAGCGATGCGCGTTATTCGGGTATTACGCATCCTGAAATTACTGCGTTTTATGCCGTCTCTGCATATATTCTGGAGCGCGATCGTCAGCGCCCGCCATCAGCTTATTCTCTTCTACTCGTTTATAGCCATCGTCATGATTGTTTTTGGCGCGCTGATGTACTTGATAGAAGGGCCTAAATATGGCTTCACGACGCTCAACGCCTCTGTCTACTGGGCAATTGTTACCGTCACGACGGTGGGGTATGGGGATATCACACCGCATACGCCGCTGGGACGTATTGTCGCATCGGTACTGATACTGATTGGATATTCGGTGATTGCCATTCCAACAGGGCTGATTACCACGCACATGAGCAGTGCCTTTCAGACCCGCAAGCAGCAGCGTAAATGTCCGCGCTGCCACCAGGCGGAACATGAGCTTAATGCCCGGTACTGCAACCGGTGCGGAAGTGAGTTAGCGGATTAAATAAAAAAGGCTGCAATCGCAGCCTTTTTTATTATTCGCGCCAGAGAATATGGCACAGCTTGTGGTTTTTTTCGCGACACAGCAGGACGCGGGCGAAGATATCGTTAATTTCGCCGCCGTCTTCATCGGCCAGCCCAATCACCACTTCAGCAAAGAAGTCCGGATTGAGGTCGAAATCCACATGCTCGGCCCAGTCTTCAGCAGGATCGAACAACTCGGCGCCGCCGCGCTCTTCGAACTGCAGATTAAAGAGGATCACGTCCGCGGGATCGAGATTATCAACCGCCAGTTCGAGAAAAATGTCATAGGCCTGCTCGAGCGTTTCGTCTTCGGTCAGGCGATTGTTCAGATCCATTTCCATGATGACTACCTGTTTAACATCGTTGGGCACGTTTTACAGCAACGGACTAAAGAAGTAAAACAGTCGTTCGGCAATTCTCTGCCACAGCGGACGTTTTACCCACAGTCTGGCATCCAGCAGGCGGGAGCGGGAGATATAATCATCCTGCACCGCCGCGAGGTCGCCGCCAAAGCCGGCATCATCAATCACCAGCGTAATTTCAAAGTTTAGCCACAGGCTGCGCATATCCAGGTTCACCGTTCCCACCAGGCTTAGCTCACCGTCAACCAGCACGCTCTTGGTATGCAGCAGTCCGCCCTCAAACTGGTATATTTTTACCCCTGCAGCCAGCAGTTCGCTAAAGAAGGCGCGGCTGGCCCAGCCCACCAGCAGCGAGTCATTTTTGCGCGGCAAAATGATGCTCACATCAACACCGCGCTGCGCTGCGGTACAGATCGCGTGCAGGAGATCGTCGCTGGGAACAAAGTAGGGCGTGGTCATGATCAGGTATTCACGCGCGGAGTACGTAGCCGTCAGCAGCGCCTGATGGATCAAATCTTCCGGGAAGCCCGGGCCAGAGGCAATGGTATGAATAGTGTGACCGCTGGCCTCTTCGAACGGCATGATATTGCCGTCGGGCGGCGGCGGCAGGATACGCTTACCGGTCTCGATCTCCCAGTCACAGGAGTAGACGATGCCCATCGAGGTGGCAATCGGCCCCTCCATGCGCGCCATCAAATCCACCCACTGGCCCACGCCCGAGTCCTGTTTGAAGAAACGGGGGTCAACCATGTTCATGCTGCCGGTATAGGCAATATAGTTATCGATCATGACCATCTTGCGGTGCTGGCGGAGATCCATCCGGCGCAGAAACACACGCAGCAGATTGACCTTCAGCGCCTCAACCACCTCGATGCCAGCATTACGCATCATGCCTGCCCAGGGGCTACGGAAGAAGGCCACGCTGCCCGCGGAGTCGAGCATCAGGCGGCAGTGAATACCGCGTCGCGCGGCGGCCATTAGCGATTCTGCCACCTGGTCGGCCATGCCGCCGGGTTGCCAGATATAAAACACCATCTCGATATTGTGCCGGGCCAGCTGGATATCGCGGATCAGCGCCTGCATGACGTCATCGGAGGAGGTCAGCAGCTGGAGCTGGTTGCCTTTTACGCCGCCAATCCCCTGACGGCGCTCGCACAGCTTAAACAGCGAGGAGGCTACGCTGCTGTTCTCCTCGGCAAAGATGTGTTTGCAGGCTTTAAGGTCGTGGAGCCACTTCGCGGTCGAAGGCCACATGGCGCGGGCCCGCTCGGCGCGGCGTTTCCCCAGATGAAGCTCACCGAAAGAGAGATAGGCAATAATTCCTACCAGCGGCAGGATGTAGATTATCAGAAGCCAGGCCATGGCAGAGGGAACGGCTCTGCGCTTCATCAGGATGCGTAATGTCACACCCGCGATTAACAGCCAGTATCCCAGAATGACCAGCCAACTCACCACGGTGTAGAAGGTTGTCATGAGTAAAAAAATCCTTTTGAAAGCGTATTGTTATGAGTGTACGCATCAGGAATCATCTGGCAAATAAAAACGCCAGCTAAAAGCGCTGGTTTGCTGAGGGGTTGGGTTTATAATGGCCTTTCTTTTAGAGAAAAAGTGTTAGAGAAAGAGTTGTAGACATGAAGCGCAGTAGAACAGAAGTAGGGCGCTGGCGCATGTTGCGACAGGTGAGTCGTCGCAAGGCTCGTTGGCTGGAAGCACAATCCCGCCGCAATATGCGTATTCACGCCATCAGGAAATGTGGAATGACCCGGCACCGCAACGCGTTGTTGTTCGCCGTCCAGGATTCCTGAGAACCATGAGGGCACCGTAATGGTGCCCACTGTTTTTATAGCGTCTTTTTTTTTGGAATAGCGTATTTGCAGCGCTGTTCCTGTTGGGTGTAGCAAAAGGAGGGAGAAGTGTTTGCGGAGTTTGGTGTACTGAATTTCTGGACGTACGTGGTCGGCGCATTTTTTATCGTGCTGGTGCCAGGACCCAATACCCTGTTTGTACTGAAAACCGGGATTGGTCACGGCGTGAAAAAAGGCTATCTTGCCGCGACAGGGGTATTTATCGGTGATGCGGTACTGATGTTTCTGGCCTGGGCGGGCGTTGCTGCATTAATTCAGACTACCCCGGTGCTGTTTAATATCGTGCGTTATCTCGGTGCGTTTTATCTGCTGTGGCTGGGCGGCAAAATGCTCTGGTCGGTGGTGAACCGTCAGAACAACGCTCACGAGAGCGGCCCCGAGCCTGCCAGTATGATCATGAAGCGCGCGCTGGTATTAAGCCTGACGAATCCAAAAGCGATTCTGTTCTACGTCTCGTTCTTCGTTCAGTTCATTGACGTGAATGCGAAAAACACCGGAACCTCTTTCCTGATCCTCGCGACCACGCTTGAGTTGATTAGCTTTATCTATATGAGCTTCCTGATCTTCTCCGGCGCGTTTGTCACGCGTTATCTGAAAACCAAAAAGAAACTGGCAAAGCTGGGCAATGGCCTGATCGGGCTGCTGTTTGTCGGGTTTGCGGCGAGGTTAGCGTCGTTGCATTGATGGTTTGAAAGGCTCCTGCGGGAGCCTTTTTAATGTTATTGACAACCCCTCATCATTTAGTTGTATAGTACAACTAAATGATGAGGGCATACTATGCACAGCGAAACCCCCGTAGTCAGCGTTATCCGTCGTTCCTCGCGTCTGATGGTGCGAGAGTTGGGCTTTATGGCTTCCACTCTGGCCTCTACCCCTTATTCGCCCTCGGCCGTTCACACGCTCGTCGAAATCGCCTTGCGCAAAGAGATGACCGCAGGTCAACTGGTGCAGCTGCTGGGGCTGGAAAAATCCAGCGTCAGCCGGATGCTGGCTCGCCTGATTGCCGCGGGTGAACTTGAAGAGGTGGTGTCCGCTGACGATGCCAGATCAAAATGCCTCAGGCTGACGGCGAAAGGCCACGACACGGTCCATAAAATTAATACCTTCAGCAACGCGCGCGTTGTATCAGCGATAAAATCCCTGCAGCCCGCTCAGCAGGAAACCATCTCCCGTGGATTGTCCCTTTACGCCAACGCGCTGCTGGCGTGTCGGGAGAAGGGCGTTGCTATGCCCCCTGATGAGCTTAAGATCGTGCAGGGCTACCTTCCCGGCATGATTGGCCGCATCGCGGAGATGCACGGAAGCTATTACGCGCGCGAGCATCATTTCGGCCGCTTCTTTGAGGCTAAAGTGGCCTCCGGTCTGGCAGAGTTTAGTGGCCGGCTGGATAAACCCTGTAACCAGGTCTGGCTGGCGGTGATGAACGACAGAATTGTCGGGTCGGTGGCAATCGATGGTGAGGATTTAGAACAGGGCGAAGCCCACCTGCGCTGGTTTATTATCGACGACGGCTGTCGGGGCCATGGCGCTGGAAAAAAATTACTCACCGAAGCGATGCGTTTTTGCGACGACGTCGGGTTTTCAGCCGTGCATCTCTGGACGTTCAATGAGCTGACCACCGCCCGGCGCCTGTATGAATCGTTTGGTTTTACGCTGGTAAAAGAGTGGGAAGGCGACCAGTGGGGCAGCCTCATAACGGAGCAGCAGTTTACGCGACGACGGGACGCGTAGCCGCCATGATAAAAAAGGCTCCTTTCGGAGCCGATTTCGTCTCAGAACACTTTCTTATACGGGCGAACCGTCACTTTCGCATACACACCCGCGGCAACGTACGGGTCTGCATCAGCCCAGGCCTGAGCGGCTTCCTGGGATTCAAACTCAGCAATGACCGTGGAACCCGAAAAACCGGCGGCGCCCGGGTCGTTGCTGTCTACCGCAGGCATAGGGCCCGCGGTCAGTAAGCGGCCCTCATCCTGGAGCAACTGCAAACGTGCCAGATGAGCAGGGCGTACAGACTGACGTTTATCGAGTGAATCAGCAACATCTTCAGAGTAAATCACGTAAAACACGGCGAAGCTCCTTAACCGGTAAAAGTGTCAGTTACGTTATGTGAAAGGGCAAACGACTGCAATGTAAAATAAAAACAATGTTAATGCCCTGATCTGAATGCGCCTTTTTTCGCCTCTCTTGCGCTAAAGTTGCGCCAGGACAAAGTGTCTTATTGAATATGATTGCTATTTGCATTTAAAATCAGGGTTCGGTTTTTTAACGTTGATGACTATGACTTCGATGACCCTTGATTTACCTCGCCGCTTTCCCTGGCCGACGCTGCTTTCTGTCGTGATTCACGGTGCTGTTGTGGCGGGTTTGCTCTATACCTCGGTTCATCAGGTTATTGAAATGCCCGCGCCCGCGCAGCCGATCTCGGTGACGATGGTATCGCCTGCGGATCTCGAACCCCCGCAGGTTGCACCGCCGCCGCCACAGCCGGTTGCAGAACCGGAGCCAGAACCCGAGCCTGTTCCGGAACCACCGAAGGAAGCGCCGGTGGTGATCCACAAACCTGAACCAAAACCGAAACCTAAGCCGAAGCCCAAATCGGTGAAGAAGGTCGAGGAGCGTCCGAAACGCGAAGAGCGTCCGGTTGAACCACGCGCAACCCAGCCGGTAGAAAATGCAGCCCCTTCACGTCCGGTGATGAACAATACGGCAACGACCACCAAACCAACGGTCGCCGCGCCAGCGGGCCCGCGTGCCGTGAGCCGCAGTCAAC
Organism: Enterobacter sp. K16B; assembly: GCF_020216105.1. NCBI lineage: Bacteria > Pseudomonadati > Pseudomonadota > Gammaproteobacteria > Enterobacterales > Enterobacteriaceae > Enterobacter > Enterobacter sp. K16B. Next base: position 44,265 of record NZ_JAIWJZ010000057.1, on the reverse strand, counting down.
CGCAGTATCCGCCTCGCGCCAGGATGTTGCGTATTGAAGGCCGCGTGCGGGTAAAATTTGACGTCACGGCGGATGGGCGCGTTGATAACGTGGAGATCCTGTCAGCGCAGCCTTCGAATATGTTTGAGCGCGACGTGAAAGCGGCAATGCGCAAATGGCGTTATGAGCCAGGCAAACCGGGTAGCGGGTTGGTCATTAATATTGTTTTCCGCCTGAACGGCGGGGCACAGATGGAATAAAAAAAGCCTCCGCAAGGAGGCTTTTTTTTGCCGGTGGTTCAGGCCTGCGGAAGCTGGCGAGGTTTACCTTCGCTATCGACAGCCACATAAATAAACAGCGCTTCTGTTGCTTTATAACGCTGTCCAATCGGCTCAGAAGAGACTTTCTTCACCCAGACTTCGATGTTAATGGAAATAGAGGTATTGCCGCGTTTAACGCAGCGCGCGTAGCAGCACACCACATCACCCACCGCCACCGGGCGCAGGAAGGTCATGCCGTCCACTCTCACGGTTACCACACGCCCGTGGGCGATCTCTTTTGCCAGAATGGCGCCGCCCATATCCATCTGCGACATCAGCCAGCCGCCAAAAATATCGCCATTGGCATTGGTGTCAGCGGGCATTGCCAGTGTGCGTAAAACCAGTTCGCCCTGAGGGGCGTTAGTTGTTGTCATTGTTTTAACTCGTAACGGAAGACTTCAGGCGGGATGCTACTATGATTTCACAGCGGTGAGAATAGACCAGAACGCCTGTTGCAGACGTTCTGGTCAGTCATTAATCAGTGCTTGTCGTCCTGGGGCATATGGCGATAGATGTATACGCCGCTTAGCAGCGTAAAGATAAGCGTCAGCGCGGTCAGGCCGAAGACCTTAAAGTTGACCCAGATATTCTGCGGCAGCCAGAAAGCGATATAGATATTGGCGAGACCGCAGAGAATAAAGAACACCGCCCAGGCAATATTCAGACGCGACCAGACCTCCTGAGGCAGCGTCAGCTCTTTGCCCAGCATGCGCTGGATCAGCGGCTTTTTCATTACCCACTGGCTTATTAACAGTGCACCCGCAAACAGCGCGTAAATCACGGTCACTTTCCACTTAATAAATTCATCATTGTGGAAGAACAGCGTAAGCCCGCCGAATACGGCGACCAGAACAAACGTGACCAGCGCCATTTTTTCGACTTTACGATAGCGAACCCAGCTGTAAATCAGGACAACAGCGGTCGCAACGATCAGCGCAGTGGTCGCGGCATAAATGTCGTACAGCTTATAAAAAGCAAAAAAGACCACGAGCGGTAAAAAATCAAGAAACTGCTTCATTCTGTGATTCCATTTTCTGAGCGGGGCGGGAGGTCAGAATGCCCCCCGCCTCAGGGTTACTGGCGAATTAACATATACAGGCGGAACAGGTAGACCAGCAGTACCGCTGAAATCAGATTGCTCAGCGTATTCGCGACCACCGCACCTACATTTGGCGTTAATACCGCAAAATTGGGTGCAAACAGTAACAGGAGCGTTTTGGCCAGCAGCCAGCCGACCACAGCAGGCGCCACCAGACGCATATTAGCCCATGCGAGACGGATGCTGCTGCGCATCGCGGTAAAAATACCCATTTTATCCTGCACAATCATCACAGGCGCAAAGGCCAGCACGATAGCCAGTAACACACCCGGCACCACGACCAGCATAATCCCCATTTGCACCAGCAGGGTGGTTAAAAAGATCAGGATAAACAGTTTAGGTAAGACTGGCGCGCTGGCACCAATCGCCCGTAGGGCACTGACCCGATGCCCCGCCGACACCAGTTGAATCATCATCAACACGCCGCCCGCCAGAATGGCGTTACCAATCAGACCGGAAAACGTGGATGCGGCAGACGCGCGCAGCAGAATTTGTTGCTGCTCCGGCGTCATGTTTTGCACCAGTTCAAACAGCCCCACGCTTCCCGCCAGATGGTCGCCCTGGCTCAGGCTGGCAATCTGTTCGTCACTCGGTGAGAACGCATGACCCAGCACCACCGTGATAAAGGCGCATAACAACGCGATCAGTAAAAAGGTTATGAACTGATTGCGGAAAAAGTTTCCCGTGTCACGGTAGACAGACTTCGCCGTGATAGACATGCACTCTCCTTGAGTATTGCAGGTGTTAATTAGCCGGCAATTGTACACCGGATGCGCCTGCTGTGGCAGCATCAAGGCTTGTATGGAAAAGCATATCTTTGTAAAGCGGCGGTAATCCAACGCGCGCCCTGGCGCGATTACAGGCTTCGTTAACCTGACCCTCTTCACCCGACATCGCAAACTCGCGGCACGGGCTGGGGCGATTTTCATAGATGGTACATCGGGTCGAGACCCCAGGTTCACCCTCCAACGCCACACAGCGGGCCTGCTTTTGGTTCGTGCCGCTCATGCAGCGCAGAAAGGGGGTTAACGGTTCAGTGAGATGAACCGGAACGGTACCGCCGCCATCGCTGGCCTCGGCCCAGTAGAAAGAGACTCGAAAATACGCACAACAGGCTCCGCACGTCATGCACGGGTTGATATCACTCATGGCACACCTGCAAAAGAAGAACGCATCAAATCAATTTGTGAGAGCGCTAAATTATCCAGCCGCCAGAGGAAGAGCAAGAGGGGGAAAAGAGAAAATTTTGTAACCGTGAAATGCCAAAAATTGACATGGAAACAACTTATCGGTTTTTAGTGCGTAACAAAAAATTAATCCAGATCAATGAATGTTAAGTTACTGGTTTTAATGTGATCTGGGGCAGATCACTTATTACTCTTTTGTGAGTATATTCTCATCCGCGATTAAAACCACAACGATGGAGCGGATATGAAAAAATTAGCGGTGGCAGCCCTTGTATTAAGCAGTCTCTCTGGTGGCGCGTACGCGCATGAAGCAGGCGAATTCTTTATTCGTGCCGGTTCGGCCACGGTTCGCCCAACCGAAGGTTCGGATAACGTGCTGGGAATGGGCGGTTTTAACGTCAGTAATAACACCCAGTTGGGGTTAACCTTCACCTATATGGCGACGGATAACATTGGTGTTGAGCTTCTTGCCGCAACGCCTTTCCGTCATCGCGTGGGCCTTGGGCCAACCGGTGATATCGCCACGGTGCACCATCTGCCGCCAACGCTGATGGCGCAGTGGTACTTTGGTGATGCCAGCAGCAAGGTGCGTCCGTATATTGGTGCGGGTGTGAACTACACCACGTTCTTTGATGAGAAATTTAACGATACCGGAAAAGACGCCGGTCTGACTGATCTTAGCCTGAAAGATTCGTGGGGGATGGCGGGACAGGTCGGGCTGGATTATCTGATTAACCGCGACTGGTTAATTAACGCCTCCGTCTGGTATATGGATATCGATACCGATGTACGCTTCAAAGCGGGCGGTCAGCAGCAAAGCATCAGCACGCGTCTGGATCCGTGGGTATTTATGTTCTCTGCGGGTTATCGCTTCTAGTCCCTTCTGTTCAATGCGCCCCCGGCGGGGCGCATATCCTTTCTTACTTTTGAATCAAATAGCGAATGGTCGGGCCATCCTGCTGGATATCCAGCACCGTGTACCCATGGTTTTTGGCATCCAGCGGTATATTGTTGATGGACTGCGGGCAGTCGCTGACCACCTCCAGTATTTCGCCTTTCTTAAGCTGCGGTAACGCTTCAAGCGTAGCAACCGCCGGATAAGGGCAGGGTTCACCGACCATATCAAGACGGTAATCAGGCACAATCTGTTTCATGCAGCGTTCTCCTGCGTTTCTGTTTTGACACTCCCACGGCGGAAGAAACGTTTCTCCTGCGCGACAACCAGTAAAAACGCGACCAGCAGCAGGGCATAGGTGACCAGCAGGCCGCCGAGAGGCCCGAAGGTGTTCAGCAGGTTGACCTTGTCCCAGTTCGTGGCGAGCGCCGGGGACAGGTCGTCCCAGAAGTACGCCAGGAGCGTCGAGCCGATAACATTTCCCAGACCCACCCACCAGTAATGCACCTGACCTTCAACGGCGCGATACATCCAGCCGGTTTCACACCCGCCAGCCAGCACAATCCCGAAGCCAAACAGCAGGCCGCCAATTACCGCGTTAGGGCCGGCCCACATGATTTTGGGTTCGACGCCTAACTGCACATAGCTGAAGATGCCGATGGCGCTGACCGCCATCCCGGCGATAATCGCTTTCGCCATCATCGTGCGCCCGGTGATCCACATATCGCGAAACGCGGAGGTAAAGCAGATCTGCGCGCGTTCAATCAGCAGACCAAAACCCACACCGAACAGCATCGCCAGACCGAGTTTGGGCTGGTTCAGGGCCGTGCAGAGCGCCCATGCCACCATCGCAAAAAAGACCAGCATTCCGAGGCGGAAACGGCGACGCGCCTGCGAGGGCTTTTGCGTAAGCGGCGACGCGGCGCTCACTTTGACCATTTTGACGGGAATACGGAACAGCGGAAGAAGGGTAAATTTTGCGCCAAAGTAAGAGCCGATCGCTGTAGCAACAGCAAAGAACCAGGCATGGAGCGAAAATTGCGGGATCCCGGTAAAGAAGGCGGCAAGGTTGCAGCCCATTGCCAGGCGCGCGCCGAATCCGGCAATCATGCCGCCGACAATTGCCTGCAAAATACGAATCCGGCTTTTAGGCAGCCTGAGCTTTACGTTGTTTGCCCACAGTGCGGCGGCAAAACAGCCCCCGAACATGCCGATGATCATCATCCCGTCAATGCGGGTTAGCGGCGTGCCGTCGAGATGGATGAGTTTGAAGTAACCCCACGCTTCGGTATGCACGCCAGCGAGTTGCAGCAGTTGCCCACCCCAGCGGGTAAACTCGCCGGTCACGGCCCAGAAGGTACCGGTGATGCCGAAATAATAAGTAGAGAGAATGCCAGCGGCGATAACGGCTGGAACAGGTGACCAGAACTTAACCAGGTAAGTCTGTTTGAAGGATTGCCATGACATGAATAAGCCTCTGAACTCAGAAGGATTAAAGATAAAAAAGAGTCCAGATCATACGCTTACATGACCGTTTGAAAAGCCATTCACACCGAAAATATCGACAGGATCAATTTTGATGTAATCCTTTGTAGATAGCGCGGAAGGAAGGGTAACCGTCTGGCAGGGATGCCAGACGGTGGATGGGTCAGGATTTACGCGTCGCGGCCTTCATGGCGCTGACGAACGTTTTCAGCTCGGCCAGCATCTGCTCTGGCTTGTCCACGTTCTTCTCGATGATCCTCACAATCGCGGAGCCGGAAATGGCACCTGCCGCCTTCGCGTCAATCGCCGCGGTGACCTGATCCGGAGATGAAATGCCGAAGCCCTGCAGCGGTGGTGCGGCGTGATATTCAGCTAGCTTTTCCACCAGATGATGCAGAGGCAGCGCCGCTTTGTTCTCCGCACCGGTCACACCCGCGCGGGAGAGCAGGTAGGTATAACCGCGTCCGTAGGAGGCAATCTGGCGCAGCAGTGCGTCATCCGCATTTGGCGGGCAGATGAAGATCGGGGCCACATTATGGCGCATCGCTGCCTGGCGGAACGGTGCGGACTCTTCAACCGGCACGTCGGCTACCAGTACCGAGTCGACGCCCACCCGCGCGCACTCGGCATAAAATTCGTCGATTCCGCGGTTGAATACCAGGTTGGCGTACATCAGCAGACCAATCGGAATGCTCGGGTGCTTCTGGCGGATCGCGGCCAGCATCTCGAAGCACTGGGTTGGCGTCACGCCTGCGGCAAAGGCGCGCAGCGTCGCGTTCTGAATGGTTGGGCCATCGGCCAGTGGGTCAGAGAACGGGATCCCCAGCTCCAGCGCATCGGCACCGGCTTCAATCAGGGTGTCGATAATCTTCAGCGACTGCTCCGGGCCCGGATCGCCCAGGGTGACGAAGGGAACGAACGCGCCTTCCTGGCGGGATTTCAGCTCTGCAAATACGTTATCGTAGCGTTCCATCAGATTTCCCCTCGTGCTTTCAGAATATCGTGAACGGTGAAGATATCTTTGTCACCGCGACCGGAAAGGTTTACCACCAGCAGTTGCTCTTTTTCCGGGTTTTCTTTCATCATTTTCAGCGCGTGCGCCAGGGCATGCGAAGACTCCAGCGCCGGGATGATCCCTTCGCTGCGACACAGCGTTTTGAACGCTTCAAGGGCTTCGTCATCGGTAATGGAAACGTAATCCGCGCGACCGGTGCTGTTCAGGAATGCATGCTGGGGCCCGACGGACGGGAAGTCCAGACCGGCAGAAATGGAGTACGACTCTTCAATCTGGCCTTCATCGGTCTGCATCATCGGCGCTTTCATGCCGAAGTAGATGCCCACGCGGCCATGCTTCAGCGGCGCTCCGTGCTCGCCGGTTTCGATGCCGTGGCCAGCAGGCTCCACGCCAATCAGGCCGACGTTCGTTTCGTCGATAAAATCAGCGAACATGCCGATAGCATTAGAGCCGCCCCCCACGCAGGCGATAACGGCATCCGGCAGGCGGCCCTCTTTTTCGAGGATCTGCGCTTTGGTCTCTTCGCCGATCATACGCTGGAATTCGCGGACAATCGTCGGGAACGGATGCGGACCCGCAGCGGTACCCAGCATGTAATGTGCGGTCTCATAACTGCCAGACCAGTCGCGCAGCGCTTCGTTACAGGCATCTTTCAGCGTGGCGGAGCCGCTGTGCACCGGGATCACTTCAGCACCCATCAAACGCATACGGAAAACGTTCGGCGACTGACGCTCAACGTCTTTCGCACCCATGTAGATGCGGCATTTCAGGCCGAGCAGGGCGCTGGCGAGCGCAGAGGCTACGCCATGCTGGCCTGCGCCGGTTTCTGCGATGATTTCGGTTTTGCCCATCCGCTTCGCGAGCAGCGCCTGACCCAGCACCTGGTTGGTTTTATGGGCGCCGCCGTGCAGCAGGTCTTCACGCTTGAGATACAGCGTGGTTTTGGTGCCTTCGGTCAGATTGCGGCATTTGGTCAGTGCCGTTGGACGGCCTGCATAGTTTTTCAGCAGATCGGTAAATTCAGCCTGAAACGCCGGATCTTTCTGCGCGCTGACAAAGGCTTCTTCCAGCTGGCGCAGTGCGGGCATCAGGATTTGCGGGACGTACATCCCACCAAACTCACCAAAATACGGGTTAAGTAATGTCGTCATCTTCTCTTCCTTAATATGCACGCAGAGTTTTAAATACGGAGGCCAGTTTGCTGGCATCTTTTATGCCGGGCTGGGACTCTACGCCTGAATTGAAATCGAGGCCCGCGCAGCCCATTTTGGCAGCTTCCACGCAGTTATCCGGGCTTAAACCCCCCGCCAGCAGGACGTTGTCCAGCTTTTCACCGTTCAGCAGTGACCAGTCAAATCGCTGGCCCGTGCCGCCCTGGCCGTTGTCGAGGACGTATTTGTCCACATGGCTCAGGTTTCGCGCGGGTAACGTCTTATCGACGCGTTGTGCTTTCCAGATTTGCACCTGCGGTGCCAGCGCGGCGCGCAGGTCATTGATATACGCCTGATCCTCATCACCATGGAGCTGTACCGCGCTCAGCGATAACGCGTCGGTTTTCGCCGCAACGTCGGCGATGTCCGCATTACGGAAGACGCCGACATAGCTGAGTGGAGCCGCGGCTATCACCTTACGCGCCTGCTCTTCGCTTATCGCGCGCGGGGAGGTCTCAACAAAAATCAGTCCGCCGTAAATGGCGCCCGCTTCATAGGCGGCCTGGGCGTCCTGCTCGCGGGTTAAGCCGCACACTTTGTTTTCACCGAGCAGCACCCGACGCACTGCCGCATTGAGATCGTCATGCGCCATCAGGGCGGAGCCAATCAGAAAACCGTTGGCAAAGTGGCTCAGCTCGCGCACCTGAGCGTAGCTGTTAATGCCAGACTCGCTGATAACGGTTACGCCGGAACCCAGTCGCGGCGCCAGCTGGCGCGTGCGGTTTAGGTCGATGGACAGATCGCGCAGATCGCGGTTGTTAATCCCGACCACTTTGGCCCCGAGCGCGATGGCGCGTTCCAGCTCCTCTTCGTTGCTTACTTCGGTCAGCACGCCCATGTTCAGGCTGTGGGCCACGGCAGCAAGCTGGCGATACTGTTCGTCATCCAGAACCGAGAGCATCAGCAGGCAGGCATCCGCCTGATAGAAACGCGCCAGCCAGATCTGATACGGGTCAATAATAAAGTCTTTGCACAGGATCGGCTGCGGCGCGATGCCGCTGACGATCGGCAGAAAATCGAAGCTGCCCTGGAAATATTTCTCATCCGTCAGCACGGAGATAGCGGACGCATGATGCTTATAAATACCGGCAATACGTGCCGGGTCGAAATCGTCACGGATAACGCCTTTAGACGGGGACGCTTTTTTGCACTCAAGAATAAATGCGGTGCGCGCACCCTGCAGGGCGTCATAGAAACGACGGCTGCTCGGAACGACGTCATTCTGAAAACTGGCAAGCGGCTGCTGTTGCTTGCGGGCTTCCACCCAGATGGCCTTATCGGCAACGATTTTCGCTAAAACGGTCTGCATTCTTTACCCTCTTGCCGCAAGTGCGGTAACGCGATCGTAAGCTGCACCGGAGCGCAGTACATCCAGAACTTTTTGAACGTTGGCCTTCAGGTCTTCCTCGCCGTGCAAACGCATCAGCATGGCGACGTTGGCAGCAACGGCGGCCTCATGGGCGACCTCTCCCTTACCTTGTAATAAGCGCGTCAGAATGTCACGGTTTTCTTCCGGCGTACCGCCTGCCAGCGCCTCCTGGTGATACGGGGTTAAACCAAAGTCAGCAGCTTCCAGCTGGTAGCTCAGGATTTCGCCGTCACGCAGTTCGGCCACCAGCGTAGGGGCATGCAGCGACACTTCATCCATCCCGCCGCTGTGTACTACGGCAGCCCGTTGATAACCGAGCACGCGCAGCGTCTCAGCAATCGGCAGAACCAGCTCCGGGCTGTAGACGCCAATCAGCGCCAGTGGCGGGTGCGCCGGGTTGATCAGTGGACCGAGCACGTTAAACAGCGTGCGGGTTTTGAGCTGCTGACGAACCGGCATCGCGTGGCGGAAACCGGTGTGGTATTTCGGCGCAAACAGGAAGCAAACGCCCAGGTCATCCAGCGCTTCACGGGAACGTTCGGCGTTCATATCGAGATTAATGCCGAATGCCGCGAGCAAATCCGACGATCCGGAGCGGCTGGAAACGCTGCGGTTACCGTGTTTCGCCACTTTTAAACCACACGCCGCCGCCACAAAGGCGCTGGCGGTAGAGATATTGATACTGTTACTGCCATCACCGCCGGTACCAACGATATCCGCAAACGGATAGTCGGGGCGCGGGAACGGGGCGGCATTCTCCAGCAGAGCCGTGGCGGCGCCCGCAATCTCCTGCGGGCTTTCGCCACGCACTTTCATGCTCACCAGCGCAGCCGCCAGCTGTTCAGGCTTCAGCTCACCGCGAACCACGGCAGAGAAAAGCTGGTGGCTCTCCTGCTGGCTCAGGGTTTGTGCCTGGTACAGTTTTTCCAGAATCGGTTGCAGGGTGTTAGTCTGCTCCAGTTTTTGCAACGCCCAGTCCAGGGTCTGTTCCAGCAGACGGGCACCGTGTGAGGTCAGGATCGATTCCGGATGGAACTGCATACCACAGACGCGGTCGGCATCGTGACGCACCGCCATCACCATCCCTTCAAACGAGGCGTTAATGGTCAGCCCGGCAGGAATGTTGCTTCCGACCAGCGAGTGGTAGCGTGCCACCGGGAGCGGGTTCGGCAACCCGGCAAACATTGCCTGGCCGTCATGTTCGATGCTGGACGCTTTACCGTGCAGGATTTCACCCGCCTGACCGACGTAGCCGCCATAGGCTTCCACAATCGCCTGATGACCGAGGCAGATGCCGATAATCGGCAGCTTGCCGCGCATGCGGGTTAGCAGCTCCGGCATACAGCCCGCTTCACTCGGTGCGCCAGGGCCCGGGGAGAGCATCAGCACCGGGTTTTGCATGGTAGCCAGACGGTCAATCAGGGTCTGTGCCGGGACGTGGTTACGATAGATAACAACGTTATGTCCATTCGCACGCAGCTGATCTGCCAGGTTATAGGTAAATGAGTCGATGTTATCGAGCAGCAGAATGTCAGCCATCAGAAAATCTCCTGTGCATGATGTGCGGTAGCAATGGCGCGAAGGACCGCACGCGCTTTACTGCGTGTTTCGTCAGCTTCAGACTGCGGAACAGAATCAAGAACAATCCCGGCACCCGCCTGTACGGTGGCGATACCGTCTTCGACGTAAGCGGAGCGGATAACGATGCAGGTATCCAGATCGCCATGGGCGGTGAAATAGCCCACTGCGCCGCCATAGCTGCCGCGACGACGTCCTTCGGCGGCGGCAATCAGCTGCATGGCGCGCACTTTCGGCGCACCGCTCAGGGTGCCCATGTTCATGCAGGCGCGATAGGCATGCAGCACGTCGAGGTCATGGCGTAACTCACCGACCACGCGGGAGACCAGATGCATGACGAAGGAGTAACGGTCAACTTTGGTCAGGTCCGCCACGTAACGGCTGCCAGGGGTGCAAATGCGGGCCAGGTCGTTACGCGCCAGGTCAACCAGCATCAGATGCTCGGAGAGCTCTTTGTGGTCGGTACGCATTTCCAGTTCGATGCGGCTGTCGAGATCGCGATCCAGTGAACCGTCTGCGCGACGTCCGCGTGGACGGGTACCGGCGATCGGGTAGATTTCAATCTGGCGGCTGGTGGCGTCGTACTTCAGCGAGCTTTCCGGCGACGCGCCAAACAGGGTGAAATCGTTATCCTGCATAAAGAACATGTACGGGCTTGGGTTGCTCTTTTTCAGCACATCGTAGGCCGCCAGCGGCGACGGGCAGGGCAGAGAGAAGCGACGGGAAGGCACCACCTGGAAAATTTCCCCGGCGCGAATCGCTTTTTGCATCTGACGAACCACGGCACCGTACTGATCGTCGGTCTGGTTAACATCACAGGTCATTTTTTCCACGCGCTGCACCGGCAGCGCAGGCGGCGCTTCGGTCATCTGCTGCTGCAGCTGCATGATGCGGTGTTCGAGACGCTGCTTCTCTGAGGAAGACGGCGTGAACAGGCTTGCCTGAATGCGGGTATATTTTTTCTGATGGTCGATCACCAGCAAGGTTTCAGCCAGATAGAAGCAGTAATCCGGGCAGCGGTTACCCTGTTCGGTTTCTGGCAAATCTTCAAAACCGGCGACCAGGTCGTAAGCAAACAGTCCACCGAAGAACATCGCCTCGCGTTCATCTTCCGGTACAGTGACCAGATTTTGCAGCAGGCGGAAAGCATCAAAGACGGACAGGGAGCAGAGGCGCGCGTCTTCATCCAGCAGTTGGCTGACTGGCGGGAAGTGCAAAATACGCATTTCCGGATGACGTTCATTTTCAATGCCGGCAGGCAGAGTGGCATCCAGCAATGGCAGCAATGACGCACCATTCTCAGACAGCGCTTTGATGGTCACGGTGCTATCTAACGCCGTAATACGCAGCGCGCTGTCGACCAGCAGCAGGCTCTTCAGATCGTCCTTGCTGTCGATATCCGCCGACTCCAGCAGCAGTGTTGCCGGACGGGCACCGCATACCTGATGAAACAGCGCGGTAGGGTTGTGACGATAGACCGCCTCGCAGGTCAGCAGTTCGAGGTGTGGTTTGGCTGTTTGCATTATTGTGTTCTCATTTTCTGTTCAAAAAAAAGCCCGCTTAGTCGCGGGCTGGGTATCTGTTTGCATTTCGCAGACGCGTGACACTGCCCGATAATCAGGAAGTACGCCACCAACCGTGCAGAGTGCAATGTGCTGTCATTTTCAGATACCTTTCTCGTGTGAACTTGCGTACTAGTTAACTAGTTCGATGGCGTGTTGTCAACCCTTGATTTCAGAATTTCGTTTTAAGTCGGTATCATGGTGGTTTCGGATGTCTCCAACCTGTTATGGGAAGTGCTTTGAGCGATACCACCTACGCGATTATTTATGATTTACACAGCCATACTCAGGCCTCTGATGGCCTGCTGACACCCGAAGATCTGGTTCATCGTGCCGTTGAAATGCGTGTCGGCACGCTGGCGATAACCGATCACGATACGACAGATGCCATCCCGGCGGCGCGCGCCGAGATTGACCGCAGCGGACTGGCGCTGAATCTGGTGCCTGGCGTCGAGATCTCGACGGTCTGGGAAAACCACGAAATTCATATAGTTGGCCTGAACATCGATATAGACCATCCGGCACTTCGGGCCTTTTTGCAAGAACAAAAAGCACGCCGTCATCAGCGTGCTGAGATGATCGGCGAGCGGCTGGAAAAGGCGCATATTCCGGGCGCGCTGGAAGGCGCGCAGAAACTGGCGAACGGCGGGGCGGTCACGCGCGGCCATTTCGCCCGTTTTCTGGTTGAAGCAGGCAAGGCCACGACGATGGCGGATGTCTTTAAAAAGTATCTTGCACGGGGGAAAACCGGATACGTTCCGCCGCAGTGGTGTACAATAAAACAAGCTATTGATGTGATTCATCATTCTGGCGGTAAGGCCGTGCTGGCCCATCCGGGGCGGTATAATCTTTCTGCTAAATGGCTGAAAAGGCTGCTGGCGCACTTTGCCGAATGCGGTGGGGAAGCGATGGAAGTCGCCCAGTGTCAGCAGGCGCCCAATGAGCGTGCGCAGCTCGCGACCTATGCGCGTCAGTTCGGCCTGCTTGGGTCGCAGGGGTCTGATTTCCACCAGCCCTGCGCCTGGATTGAACTGGGGCGCAAGCTCTGGTTGCCCGCAGGCGTTGAGCCGGTCTGGCAGCTCTGGGAACAGCCGCAGCAAATTGAAGAGAGGGAAGTATGAGTCAGTTTTTCTATATCCATCCGGATAACCCGCAGCCGCGCCTGATTAATCAGGCCGTGGAGATCGTCCGCAAAGGCGGCGTGATTGTCTACCCAACCGATTCAGGCTATGCGCTGGGCTGCAAAATTGAAGATAAAGGGGCGATGGAGCGTATTTGCCGCATTCGCCAGCTGCCGGACGGCCATAACTTTACCCTGATGTGCCGCGATCTCTCCGAGTTGTCGACCTATGCTTATGTCGATAACGTGGCGTTTCGCCTGATCAAGAACAACACGCCGGGTAATTACACCTTCATCCTGAAAGGGACCAAAGAAGTGCCGCGTCGTCTGTTGCAGGAAAAACGTAAAACCATCGGTATGCGCGTGCCGTCGAACCCGATAGCGCAGGCGCTGCTGGAAACCCTCGGCGAGCCGATGCTTTCGACCTCACTGATGCTGCCGGGAAGTGAGTTTACGGAGTCGGATCCGGAAGAGATTAAAGATCGTCTGGAGAAGGTCGTTGAGCTGATTATTCACGGTGGCTATCTCGGACAGCAGCCAACCACCGTGGTCGACTTAACCGAAGACACGCCGGAAGTGATTCGTGAAGGCGTGGGCGATGTAAAGCCTTTCTTGTAATGGTATAAGCAGATATACTACGCGGCCATCAAAGCAGGGCGCGGCCCTTTTTTGACCTGATTCGACGCCTGTGAAGGCGACACCTGAGGAAGCTCAATGAGCGAGAAGTTACAGAAAGTGCTGGCGCGTGCCGGCCACGGCTCACGCCGTGAAATCGAAGCCATTATTGAAGCGGGCCGCGTGAGTGTGGACGGTAAAATCGCCACGCTGGGTGACCGCGTAGAAATCGTACCGGGGCTGAAGATCCGTATCGACGGTCATCTTATCTCCGTGAAAGAGTCCGCTGAGCAGATCTGCCGCGTGCTGGCTTACTATAAGCCGGAAGGCGAGCTGTGCACCCGCAATGACCCGGAAGGTCGCCCGACGGTGTTTGACCGTCTGCCAAAACTGCGTGGCGCTCGCTGGATTGCCGTCGGTCGTCTGGACGTGAACACCTGCGGTCTGCTGCTGTTTACCACCGACGGTGAGCTGGCAAACCGTCTGATGCACCCAAGCCGTGAAGTGGAACGTGAATACGCCGTGCGTGTCTTTGGCCAGGTTGATGAAAATAAACTGCGGGATCTGTCGCGTGGCGTTCAACTGGAAGACGGTCCTGCGGCGTTCAAAACCATCAAATTTACCGGTGGGGAAGGCATTAACCAGTGGTACAACGTAACCCTGACCGAAGGCCGTAACCGCGAGGTGCGTCGTCTTTGGGAAGCGGTCGGCGTCCAGGTTAGCCGTCTGATCCGCGTTCGCTACGGTGATATTTTGCTGCCAAAAGGCCTGCCTCGTGGGGGGTATACCGAACTGGATCTGACGCAAACGAACTATCTTCGTGAGCTGGTCGGCCTGACGCCAGAAACCACCTCGAAGGTGGCGGTGGAGAAAGATCGTCGTCGCATGAAGGCGAATCAGATCCGTCGTGCGGTGAAACGCCATAGCCAGGTGAACAATAATCGCCGCGCTGGCAGCCGCAATAACAACGGTTAAAAACAGAAGCCCGGTCACAGTGACCGGGCTTTTTTTAGTAATCAATCCCGATTTGCGCTTTGATACCTGCGTCAAAGGCATGCTTTACCGGACGCAGTTCGCTGACGGTATCGGCCAGCTCCAGAATATCCCGATGACAGCCGCGCCCCGTGATGATCACCGTCTGATGGACAGGCCGGTTCTTGAGGGCCGTCAGTACGGCGTCCAGCGGCAGATAATCGTAGGCGACCATGTAGGTGATCTCATCCAGCAGAACCATGTTCAGTGTGGGATCGGCCAGCATTCTTTTCGCGTGCTCCCAGACGGCGAGACAGGCTGCGGTATCGGTTTCCCGGTTCTGGGTGTTCCAGGTAAACCCGGTCGCCATTACCTGAAACTCTACGCCGTGAGGCTCAAGCAAGTTGCGCTCACCGTTGGGCCACTCGCCTTTAATAAACTGGATAACGCCGACTTTCTGCCCGTGGCCGACCGCACGGGTGGCGGTACCAAACGCGGCGGTGGTTTTCCCTTTACCGTTGCCGGTAAAAACGATGACGATCCCTCGCTCGTCCTGCGCGGCCGCGATGCGAGCGTCAACCTGTTCTTTCAGCCGCTGCTGGCGTTGCTGATGACGTTCTTCACTCATTGCGAAATTCCCGGCTTACGGCCCGGCTGGGCGTCAAAGGTCATCCCGGTTTTGCGGCGACTGTCGTCACCCATCAGCCAGAGATAAAGCGGCATGATATCGGCCGGAGTTTTTAGCTTCTGCGGATCTTCACTCGGGAAGGCGCTGGCGCGCATTTTGGTGCGCGTTCCACCCGGATTAATGCAGTTTACGCGCAGATGACGGCTCTGATACTCCTCCGCCAGCACCTGCATCATGCCTTCGGTCGCGAATTTTGATACGGCATAGGCGCCCCAATTCGCGCGCCCCTCCCGGCCAACGCTGGAGGAGGTGAAGACCAGCGAGCCAGAATCCGATTTGAGTAATAAAGGAAGCAGTGCCTGGGTCAGGAAAAACGTCCCGTTGACGTTGACCTGCATGACCTCCTGCCAGATCGCGGGATCCTGTTCATCCATCGGGCGAACCTCTCCAAGCAAACCGGCATTGTGCAGTACGCCGTCCAGTCGCGGGTAGTGCGTGCTGATGCGGTGAGCAAGCTCCTGACATGTCGCGAGGGTACAGGTGAGCAGATCCAGCGTGTACCAGCGGGCAGGAAGGCCACCTGTGGCTTCAATCTCCTGCGCCACCCCTTTCAGTTTTTCTTCGTTACGACCGATCAGGATGACGCTCGCGCCATACTCAGCGTAGGTCAGCGCCGCTTCACGGCCAATCCCATCGCTGGCCCCGGTGACAAGGATGATGCGGTTCTGCAGCAGATTTTTTTGCGGTTGATAATGCACGGTGACTCCTCGGCGCACGGTGATTCAGAGACGCCTTCTTTTATGACTTTTCGGCTTTATGCCCGAATTAGCATGAGAATTCAATCAGTCTACAGGACGCATTACTGTAAAATTAACAATTTGCAAATATTTAAACTCCAGATCGGGGATTCCTGAAGGCGGCTCGCAGAGGTAATGTCACGAGCGAGACGCATGGGCAGGGCTGTTGTACACTGCCGTGAAAGATTCGTGGTTAAATCAAGGTGGAACGCGTGGAATTACTTTCTCAATATGGGTTGTTTTTGGCCAAAATCGCAACGGTGGTGATTGCCATTGCGGTGGTTGCCGTTCTGATTGTTAACCTGACGCAGCGCAAGCGTCAGCGTGGGGAGTTACGCATCACCCGCCTGAGCGAGCAGTATCAAGAGATGCAGGAAGAGATGTCTCTGGCTCTGCTGGATACGCATCAACAGAAACTGTGGCACAAAGCGCAGAAGAAAAAGCATAAACAGGAAGCCAAAGCGGCGAAAGCAAAAGCTAAGCTCAATGCACCGCAGGATAAGGTCACGCCACGGGTTTACGTGCTCGATTTTAAAGGCAGCATGGATGCGCATGAAGTCGCGTCTTTGCGCGAAGAGGTCACTGCCGTGCTGGCCGTGGCGACACCGCAGGATCAGGTTGTCGTGCGTCTTGAAAGCCCGGGTGGCGTGGTTCACGGTTACGGACTGGCGGCGTCGCAGCTGCAGCGTTTGCGTGAAAAACAGATCCCATTGACCGTGGCCGTGGATAAAGTGGCGGCGAGCGGTGGCTATATGATGGCCTGCGTGGCGGATAACATTGTTGCCGCGCCGTTCGCCATTATTGGCTCGATCGGCGTGGTCGCGCAAATCCCGAACTTTAACCGCTTCCTGAAAAATAAAGAGATTGATATCGAACTTCACACGGCGGGTCAGTACAAACGTACCCTGACGCTGCTGGGGGAAAACACGGAAGAAGGGCGTCAAAAATTCCGTGAGGATCTCAATGAAACGCATCACCTGTTTAAAGATTTTGTGCACCGTATGCGCCCGACGCTGGATATCGAACAGGTGGCAACGGGTGAGCACTGGTACGGCGTCCAGGCGCTGGAGAAAGGGCTGGTGGATGCCGTTGGCACCAGTGACGATTTGCTGCTCAACCTGATGGACGGCCGTGAGCTGGTTGGGGTGCGCTTTACCCAGCGTAAGCGACTGCTTGACCGCTTTACCAACAGCGCGGCAGAGAGTGCGGACCGCCTGCTGCTCCGCTGGCTACAACGCGGTCAGAAACCGCTGCTGTAAACAAAAACGCGAGGCCTGTGCCTCGCGTTTTACCTTAATCGACCAGGTGATATTTCTCTGAAAGCGTATGCGCCAGGTATTTAAACATGTTAAACACGGCGGTGCTTTTCGGGGTCGGTAACCCCTGTTCGTCAAGGAAGTATTCACCGCTGAACACCAGCACGCCATTACGCTGCTCTACGCCGGTGGCTTCAATGCCCGCCAGCGTGTCTTCATGGTCACGGATAAGCTTGTTTGCTTCGATAAGCAGAGAGGCTCGGTCAATGGGTTGGGTCGTATTCTGCATAATCCACTCCTTAAACAGTGACAATAGTCTACGCCGGGGGCGCTTTGGGGGCAAATTTTCCCTGTATTGTGAGGGGATAAGGTGCGGGGCCCTGGCTGGCAGGATTTGCTTTTGCATGCTAATAAAGTTGCGTAACGAATTTTATCAGGTAGAGTGTGCGCTTTCGTCATTCTGGCAACAGAATTGCTTGACATTCGACCGGGAATTCGTCACGAATTACACGAGATGTGAGAAAAATACCCGAGAACTCAATCACCTGGGCGTGTTTTCTTTGATGCCCGGTAAGACAAAGGGGTTGATATCTCCTGACGCAGTCGCAATATCATTGGCTCGTCGTCAGCGGAAGGGAAATCAACATGCGGCGTATTCCTGGAAGAATTAAATTAGGTAAAGGTGAATATGGGTAAAGCTCTCGTCATCGTTGAGTCCCCGGCAAAAGCCAAAACGATCAATAAGTATCTGGGTAATGACTACGTGGTTAAGTCCAGCGTCGGTCATATCCGCGATTTGCCGACCAGTGGCTCAGCCAGCAAAAAGAGCGCAGACTCTACCTCCACCAAAGGGGCTAAAAAGCCTAAAAAGGATGAACGTAGCGCGCTTGTCAACCGCATGGGTGTTAACCCATGGCATAACTGGGATGCACACTATGAAGTGCTGCCAGGAAAAGAAAAAGTCGTTAACGAACTGAAGCAGCTGGCTGAAAAAGCAGACCACATCTATCTCGCAACCGACCTTGACCGCGAAGGGGAGGCCATTGCATGGCACCTGCGGGAAGTGATCGGGGGTGATGACAAACGCTACAGCCGTGTAGTGTTTAACGAAATTACGAAGAATGCGATTCGTCAGGCGTTTGAGAAGCCGGGCGAGCTGAATATTGACCGTGTCAACGCCCAGCAGGCGCGTCGTTTTATGGACCGCGTTGTGGGCTATATGGTCTCTCCACTGCTGTGGAAGAAGATTGCCCGTGGCCTGTCCGCAGGACGCGTGCAATCTGTTGCCGTGCGCCTGGTCGTTGAGCGTGAGCGCGAAATTAAAGCCTTCGTGCCGGAAGAGTTCTGGGAAGTGGACGCCAGCGTGACCACGCCGGGCGGAGACGCGCTGCCGCTGCAGGTCAGCCATCAGAACGACAAGCCTTTCCGTCCAGAAAACCGCGACCAGACCATGGCCGCCGTGGCGCTGCTGGAAAAGGCTCGCTATCAGGTACTGGAACGCGAAGACAAACCGACCAGCAGCAAGCCTGGGGCGCCGTTTATTACCTCCACGCTGCAACAGGCGGCAAGTACCCGTCTGGGTTACGGCGTGAAGAAAACCATGATGATGGCCCAGCGCTTGTATGAAGCGGGTTACATCACCTATATGCGTACTGACTCAACTAACCTGAGCCAGGACGCGGTTAACATGGTGCGTGGCTATATCAGTGACAATTTCGGCAAGAAATACCTGCCGGAAACTGCCAACCAGTTCGCCAGCAAAGAGAATTCTCAGGAAGCGCACGAAGCAATTCGTCCTTCTGATGTCTCTGTGTTAGCCGAATCGCTGAAGGATATGGAAGCGGACGCGCAGAAGCTGTATCAGCTGATCTGGCGTCAGTTCGTGGCGTGTCAGATGACGCCAGCGCAGTACGATTCCACCACGCTGACCGTCGGCGCGGGGGATTTTCGTCTCAAGGCGCGCGGTCGCATCCTGCGCTTCGACGGCTGGACGAAAGTGATGCCTGCGCTGCGTAAAGGCGATGAAGACCGGACGCTGCCTGCGGTGAACAAAGGGGACGAACTCTCTCTGGTCGAGCTGATCCCGGCTCAGCACTTCACCAAACCACCTGCGCGCTTTAGCGAAGCCTCACTGGTAAAAGAGCTGGAAAAACGCGGTATTGGCCGTCCGTCAACCTACGCGTCCATCATCTCGACGATTCAGGACCGTGGTTACGTACGCGTTGAAAACCGTCGTTTCTATGCGGAAAAAATGGGGGAGATCGTCACCGATCGCCTGGAAGCCAACTTCCGCGAGTTGATGAACTACGATTTCACCGCGCAAATGGAAGACAGCCTCGATCAGGTTGCCAGCCATCAGGCAGAGTGGAAAAAAGTACTCGATAGCTTCTTCAGTGACTTTACCGACCAGCTTGAAAAAGCGGAGAAAGATCCTGAAGAGGGCGGCATGCTGCCTAACCAGATGGTCCTGACCAGCATCGACTGCCCAACCTGTGGCCGCAAGATGGGGATTCGCACCGCAACGACGGGTGTATTCCTCGGCTGCTCCGGCTATGCGCTGTCGCCAAAAGAGCGCTGCAAAACCACCATCAACCTGGTGCCTGAGAATGAAGTTCTCAACGTGCTGGAAGGTGATGATGCAGAAACCAACGCCCTGCGTGCCAAACGCCGCTGCAAAAAATGCGGCACGGCAATGGACAGCTACCTGATCGATCCAAAACGTAAATTGCACGTCTGCGGTAACAACCCAACGTGTGATGGCTATGAGATCGAAGAGGGTGAGTTCCGCATTAAAGGCTATGACGGTCCGATTGTGGAGTGCGAGAAATGTGGTTCTGAAATGCACCTGAAAATGGGGCGTTTCGGGAAGTACATGGCCTGCACCAACGACGAGTGTAAAAACACGCGCAAAATTCTGCGTAACGGTGAAGTGGCTCCGCCGAAGGAAGACCCGGTTCCGCTGCCAGAGTTACCATGTGAGAAGTCCGATGCCTATTTCGTACTGCGTGATGGCGCTGCAGGGGTTTTCCTTGCAGCCAACACGTTCCCGAAATCGCGCGAAACTCGCGCGCCGCTGGTGGAAGAGTTACACCGTTTCCGCGATCGTCTGCCTGAGAAACTGCGTTACCTGGCCGATGCGCCTCAGCAGGATCCGGAAGGCAACAAAACTGTGGTACGTTTTAGCCGTAAAACGAAGCAACAGTATGTGGCGGCAGAGAAAGAGGGTAAAGCGACCGGATGGTCAGCCTTCTTTGTCGATGGCAAATGGGTTGAAGGCAAGAAATAATCTTCCCTTACCGTAACTTACCTGCAAAAGGGCCGGATTTCCGGCCCTTTTTTATTGCCTTGTTATTATTTTTTGTTCCGTACTATACAGTCAGGCTATAAATGATATAGTGGTTATAGTTAACCTGTTTCTTATTATTAAATCGTCTTAAGCGATTGACCGCATGCGCTAAATCGGATGGTCTGGCATGAAATTACAGCAGCTTCGTTATATCGTTGAGGTGGTGAATCACAACCTTAACGTCTCTTCTACCGCCGAGGGTTTGTATACCTCGCAACCGGGTATCAGCAAACAAGTTCGTATGCTGGAGGACGAGTTAGGTATCCAGATATTTGCCCGCAGCGGTAAGCACCTGACACAGGTGACGCCTGCAGGGCAGGAAATCATCCGTATTGCGCGGGAAGTCCTCTCCAAAGTCGATGCGATTAAGTCTGTGGCCGGGGAACACACCTGGCCGGATAAAGGCTCGCTGTATATCGCCACGACGCATACCCAGGCTCGCTATGCGCTTCCGGGTGTGATTAAGGGCTTTATCGAGCGTTATCCACGCGTCTCGCTGCATATGCATCAGGGCTCGCCAACGCAAATTGCGGAGGCGGTATCGAAAGGTAATGCGGACTTTGCTATCGCAACGGAGGCGCTGCACCTGTATGACGATCTGGTAATGCTTCCATGCTACCACTGGAACCGTTCCATTGTGGTCACCCCTGATCACCCGCTGGCGGGTAAAGGGTCGGTGACGATCGAAGAGCTGGCGCAATATCCTTTAGTGACCTACACGTTTGGTTTTACCGGGCGCTCGGAGCTCGATACGGCGTTTTACCGGGCAGGATTAACGCCGCGTATTGTCTTTACCGCAACCGATGCCGACGTGATTAAGACCTATGTCCGGCTGGGGCTGGGGGTAGGCGTTATCGCCAGCATGGCGGTCGATCCGGTGTCAGACCCTGACCTGGTACGCCTTGATGCGCACGATATTTTCAGCCATAGCACCACAAAAATTGGGTTCCGTCGCAGCACCTTCCTGCGTAGCTATATGTATGATTTTATTCAGCGCTTTGCCCCGCATTTAACGCGTGATGTGGTGGATACCGCCGTTGCATTACGCTCAAATGAAGATATTGAAGAGATGTTTAAAGATATCAAACTCCCGGCAAAATAATCACACCCGGTATCTTTCCCCTGCGGAAAGATACCGAAATAACCCCTCAAAGCTAAATTAGAATTATCATCATCTACCCTCCCTGCCATATAATGTCATTAGCCTTTTATTTTGTATGGTTTTAATGTCGTGAATTGGCGACAAAAGTAGAAACTATTTAACGGCTTCGCAAATTTTTCTTTTCAATTATTTATTTCTGGTCAAAAGATTGAATATTTCATACCTACCGATGCGTAAATTCACTGGCTTTTCGGCTAAAGTTTCTTTAGGATTTATCTCAACAGATGATTAATTGTACCAATTGTTTGGTCCTAAATGATAAGCGATGTCGATTGTATGAGGTTAGCAATGCCTTCAGGAAGTGAAGAACCGCAAAGGGATCCTGCGCTCAAGCGTAAAGCCTGGCTGGCGGTCTTTCTCGTCTCCGCCCTGTTTTGGGTGGCTGTTGCTCTCCTGGCCTGGAAATATTGGGGTTAAATATGGCAGTGACGGTTCGTACAGCTTCGGTGAAACAGATGTGTCAGCATCGTGACAATGGCCACAGAGGGCGTAAAGCACCGGTGACGGTTGTCCCCGCGTCCTGGAAACTGACGCCGCAGCAACAAGCGTTTATTGATGTGTTCGCAGAAGACGAACCCAAAAAACAATAATTTAGTTTATTGCGTAACGATGCAAATAGTCTGAATAAGACTCTGCACCTTTGTACTCTTTAATAAATACACATCAGCAATATAGCGCTGAGGACAAACCTCGGAACTTTTTATAAATAATGCCTGGTGTCCCTATGATGAATAACATGACGTCTCACAAATACTGGTCATGGATCGGCGTTTTTACCGTGTCGATTCTGTTCTGGAGCCAACTCATCTGGCTGGCCCTAAGCTAAATTGTAAAACCTCGCTACGGCGGGGTTTTTTGTTTTTTCCTTTCTGGACCAGTCCGAAATTTATCAATTTGGGTTGTTATCAAAACGTTACGACATCTTTGTGTTATCTTTAATTACAGCCCTGATGATTGTCGGGACATCTCTGTGATTAAGGAGGAGCTTATGTCGTTAACCCTACGCGAAGCCAGTAAGGATACATTACAGGCAGAATATAAAACCTGGCATTACTACAGCCTGCCGCTGGCTGCCAGAACGCTTGGGGACATTTCGCGTTTACCCAAGTCATTGAAAGTTTTACTTGAAAATCTCCTGCGCTGGCAGGATGGTGACTCCGTTACCCTCGAAGATATTCAGGCACTGGCAGGGTGGCTCAAGAATGCCCATGCCGACAGAGAAATCGCCTACCGCCCGGCAAGGGTCCTGATGCAGGACTTTACCGGCGTTCCTGCGGTGGTTGATTTAGCCGCCATGCGCGAGGCCGTTAAGCGCCTCGGGGGTGACACGGCAAAAGTGAATCCACTCTCCCCGGTTGATCTCGTCATCGACCACTCCGTCACCGTGGATCGCTTCGGCGATGACGATGCCTTTGGCGAGAACGTGCGACTGGAAATGGAGCGTAACCACGAGCGCTACGTCTTTCTGAAGTGGGGACAGCAGGCGTTCAGCCGGTTTAGCGTGGTCCCGCCAGGTACCGGTATTTGTCACCAGGTGAACCTTGAGTACCTGGGTAAAGCCGTCTGGAGCGAATTGCAGGATAAAGAGTGGGTGGCTTACCCGGACACGCTGGTAGGCACGGACTCGCATACCACCATGATCAACGGTCTGGGTGTGCTGGGCTGGGGCGTAGGCGGTATTGAAGCGGAAGCCGCTATGCTCGGCCAGCCGGTCTCTATGCTCATCCCTGATGTGGTGGGCTTCAAGCTGACCGGCAAGTTGTCCGAAGGCATTACCGCCACCGATCTGGTGCTCACCGTCACCCAGATGCTGCGTAAGCACGGCGTGGTGGGCAAGTTTGTTGAATTCTACGGCGACGGACTGGATTCGCTGCCGCTGGCCGACCGCGCCACCATCGCCAACATGGCGCCGGAATATGGCGCGACCTGCGGCTTTTTCCCTATCGATGACGTCACGCTGGAATATATGCGTCTCAGTGGCCGCAGCGAAGAGCAGGTGGCGCTGGTAGAGGCGTATACCAAAGCCCAGGGGATGTGGCGAAATCCGGGTGATGAGCCAGTATTTACCAGCACCCTGGAACTGGACATGGGAACGGTAGAGGCGAGCCTCGCCGGGCCTAAACGTCCTCAGGATCGCGTCGCACTGACCGATGTGCCGAAAGCGTTTACCGCCAGCAATGAGCTGGAGGTGAACGTGGCGAAGAAAGACCATCGTCCAGTCGACTATGTTCTGAGCGGTCATCAGTATCAGCTTCCGGACGGCGCGGTGGTGATTGCCGCCATTACCTCCTGCACCAACACGTCGAACCCCAGCGTATTGATGGCTGCCGGTTTGCTGGCAAAAAAAGCGGTCGAGCTTGGGCTCAAACCCCAGCCGTGGGTCAAGGCCTCGCTGGCACCGGGCTCCAAGGTGGTGTCGGATTACCTCGCTCAGGCCAAACTGACGCCGTATCTCGACGAACTGGGCTTTAATCTCGTGGGCTATGGCTGTACGACCTGTATTGGTAACTCCGGTCCGCTGCCTGAGCCCATTGAAACGGCGATTAAGCAGGGCGACCTGACGGTTGGCGCTGTGCTTTCCGGGAACCGCAACTTTGAAGGGCGCATTCATCCGCTGGTAAAAACCAACTGGCTTGCCTCGCCGCCGCTGGTGGTAGCTTATGCGCTGGCAGGGAATATGAATATCAATCTCGTGACCGATCCGATTGGTCACGATCGCAAGAATGACCCTGTTTATCTGAAAGATATCTGGCCATCCTCGCGGGAAATCGCGCTGGCCGTTGAAAAGGTCTCCACCGAGATGTTCCGCAAGGAGTATGCGGAAGTCTTTGAAGGCACGCCGGAATGGAAAGCCATTAACGTTGCAGGTTCGGATACCTATGACTGGCAGGATGACTCGACCTATATTCGTCTGTCGCCATTCTTTGATGAGATGCTGGCCGAGCCGGCGCCGCTCAAGGATATTCACGGCGCGCGCATCCTGGCGATGCTGGGGGATTCTGTCACGACTGACCATATCTCTCCGGCGGGGAGTATCAAAGCCGATAGCCCTGCAGGCCGGTATCTGCAAAGCCGTGGCGTAGAGCGCCGTGATTTTAACTCCTACGGTTCGCGCCGTGGTAACCATGAAATCATGATGCGCGGCACGTTTGCTAACATCCGTATTCGTAATGAAATGGTACCGGGGGTGGAAGGGGGCATGACGCGTCTTCTGCCGGGAACGGAAGTCGTTTCGATTTATGACGCGGCCGTCAAATATCAGCAGCAAGGTACGCCGCTGGCGGTGATCGCCGGGAAAGAGTACGGTTCTGGCTCAAGCCGTGACTGGGCAGCGAAAGGTCCGCGCCTGCTTGGCGTGCGCGTGGTTATCGCGGAATCGTTCGAACGTATTCACCGGTCGAATCTGATTGGCATGGGGATCCTGCCGCTTGAGTTCCCGCAGGGCGTGACGCGCAAAACCCTGGGCCTGACGGGGGAAGAGCAGATTGACATCAGCGGGCTGCAAAACCTGGCGCCGGGGAAAACGGTGCCGGTGAAATTAACGCGGGCAGACGGGAAAACCGAGGTGGTGGAATGCCGGTGTCGTATTGATACGGCCACCGAGCTGACCTATTACCAGAACGACGGCATTTTACATTATGTGATTCGTAAGATGCTGGACTGAGGAAAGAGCCCGGCCTGTGCCGGGCTTTTTTACATCACTCTTTGAGAAGATGGCCCATCTTGGCGGCTTTGGTATCGAGATAGTGGGCGTTTTTCGGGTTACGGCCGACAATCAGCGGAACACGCTCGACGATATTGATCCCCGCTTCGGTCAGGATCTCCACTTTTTTGGGGTTATTGGTCAGGAGTCGAACTTCATCCACGCCCAGCAGTTTGAACATATCGGCACACAGGGTGAAATCACGCTCATCAGCGGCGAAGCCGAGTTGATGATTCGCTTCAACCGTATCGTAGCCCTGGTCCTGAAGTGCGTAAGCGCGAATTTTATTCAGCAGACCAATATTGCGGCCTTCCTGACGGTGATAAAGCAGCACACCACGGCCTTCTTCAGCAATATGAGAGAGGGCCGCTTCCAGCTGGAAACCACAATCACAGCGCAGGCTGAACAGTGCATCGCCGGTAAGACACTCCGAATGTACACGGGACAGCACCGGCGTCTGCCCTGAAATGTCGCCATAAACCAGTGCGACATGATCCTGTCCGGTTGCCAGTTCTTCAAATCCGACCATCAGGAAATCGCCCCATGGGGTTGGCAGTTTGGCTTCTGCCACACGTTTAAGCTGCATGTGATTCTCCAGAGTAGGCTGACACGTTTCGTGTCCTGGCCCTGTTTTACTTTCTGTATCTGTTCATTTTGCCACAAGCCCGGCATGTTCGCCTAATGGGCGCCACGCTATATGAACGTTAAACGCACGATCCGACATCTCCACCCGGCGGATAAATTTCAGTTATGATTGTGACGCTTAGCGAAAAAGGAGAAGACATGCTTTCAATCGCCAGACGTACGGCAGCAGGTGCGGCCATTTTACTGATTATGCCTCTGGCCGTATGGGTTTCAGGCTGGATGTGGCAGCCCGGGCACAATACCGCGTGGCTGAAAACGTTATACTGGATTACGGAGACGGTGACCCAGCCGTGGGGAATCATTACCCACGTGCTTCTCTGTGCCTGGTTCCTCTGGTGCCTGCGCTTTCGTCTGCGCGCGGCGCTGATGTTGTTTGCGATCCTCGCGGGAGCAATCGTTATTGGCCAGGGCGTTAAGTCCTGGGTAAAAGATCGCGTTCAGGAGCCGCGACCTTTTGTCGTCTGGCTGGAAAAAGCACATCATATTCCTGTCGATGAGTTCTACACTTTAAAGCGTAAAGATCGCGGGGCGCTGGTAAAGGAACAGCTTTCGGAACAGCAGGATATCCCAAAGTTCTTGCGTAAACACTGGCAAAAAGAGACCGGGTTCGCGTTTCCTTCCGGTCACACCATGTTTGCGGCCAGCTGGGCATTACTGGGGGTCGGGCTGCTTTGGCCACGACGCCGGACGGTCACCATCGCGATTCTGCTGGTCTGGGCAACGGGGGTGATGGGGAGCCGCTTACTGCTGGGGATGCACTGGCCACGGGACCTGGTCGTCGCTACGCTTCTCTCATGGATGCTGGTGACGCTGGCGACCTGGCTTGCTGAACGCTTCTGCGGGCCGCTTACGCCACCGCCAGAAGAGAAACAAGAAATAGCCGAACGGGAGCAAAACGACGCCTGACGGTTGATATTCCGTATTTTGCCCATAAATCCATGACTGGCGCGTCACTTTTTCCGTTTCGCGCCCGTCACTAAAATGGTAGTTTATAAGGCTGATTGCGGTGAGTTGAACACACTTTATTCGCTTGAACCACATAACGGGAAGTAATGTGAAATATTTACTCATTTTCTTACTGGTCTTGGCGATTTTTGTCATTTCAGTCACATTGGGTGCGCAAAACGATCAACAGGTGACGTTTAACTATCTGCTGGCTCAGGGCGAGTATCGCGTGTCGAGCCTGCTGGCGGTCTTATTTGCTGCGGGTTTTGCCATCGGCTGGCTGGTTTGCGGTCTGTTCTGGTTGAAAGTCCGTGTCTCTCTTGCGCGCGCTGAACGTAAAATTAAACGACTCGAAAATAACATTGCGCCTGCGTCCGACGTGCCGGAAAGCTCTGGTGTGCCGGTCGTGAAGGAATAATCGACGATGCTGGAGTTGTTGTTTCTGCTTTTGCCTGTCGCCGCAGCCTATGGCTGGTACATGGGCCGCAGAAGTGCGCAACAAACAAAACAGGATGAGGCCAACCGTCTCTCCCGCGACTACGTGGCGGGTGTGAACTTCCTCCTGAGTAATCAACAGGACAAAGCGGTAGACCTGTTCCTCGACATGCTGAAAGAGGATACCGGGACCGTTGAAGCGCATCTCACCTTAGGCAACCTGTTCCGCTCGCGCGGTGAGGTCGATCGCGCCATTCGTATCCACCAGACCCTGATGGAAAGTGCCTCCCTGACCTACGAGCAACGCCTCCTCGCCGTACAACAGCTGGGGCGGGATTACATGGCCGCAGGGCTTTACGATCGCGCTGAAGATATGTTCTCGCAGCTGGTGGATGAAACGGATTTCCGCATCGGCGCGCTGCAGCAGCTGTTGCAAATTTATCAGGCCACCAGTGACTGGCAGAAAGCCATTGATACGGCCGAACGTCTGGTGAAGCTGGGTAAAGATAAGCAGCGCGTTGAGATCGCCCATTTCTACTGCGAGCTTGCCCTTCAGCAGATGGGCAATGACGACATGGACAAAGCCATGGCGTTGCTGAAGAAAGGGGCCGCCGCAGACCGCAACAGCGCGCGCATCTCCATCATGATGGGGCGTGTCTTTATGGCGAAAGGTGACTACGCTAAAGCCGTTGAAAGCCTGCTGCGGGTGATCGACCAGGACAAAGAGCTGGTCAGTGAAACGCTGGAGATGCTGCAAACCTGCTACCAACAGCTGGGCAAGCAGGAGGAGTGGGTGGCCTTCCTGCGTCGCTGTGTGGAAGAGAATACCGGCGCGACCGCGGAACTGATGCTCTCAGACGTGGTTGAGCAGTATGAGGGGAGTGATACCGCCCAGGTCTATATTACCCGGCAGCTGCAGCGTCATCCGACCATGCGGGTTTTCCACAAACTGATGGATTACCACCTGAACGATGCTGAAGAAGGGCGCGCGAAAGAGAGCCTGATGGTCCTGCGCGACATGGTCGGTGAGCAGGTGCGCAGTAAGCCGCGCTATCGTTGCCAGAAATGTGGTTTCACCGCCTATACGCTCTACTGGCATTGTCCATCATGCCGTGCCTGGTCCACCATTAAGCCTATACGTGGTCTTGACGGACAGTAATTTTTTTAAAACGCCTTATTTTAGTTACAACATACTAATGGTTTTAAAACCTCTTCTGGCTCCGTGCGGTTTGTCGGCTTAGCAGAGGGCGCAAATGGATCCTGTCAATTTGCAGCGCCGGCAGGTAGAATGCTCGCCGTTTATCTGTTCCGCGCCGCTGCGCGCCCATAGACGAAAAGGGCTGGTCATGACGTCTGTTACATCCTCCACTTCCCGCGTAATTACCGATTCTCCTGTTGTTGTTGCGCTTGATTACAATAAGCGTGACGCCGCGCTGGCGTTTGTCGACGGTATCGACCCTCGCGATTGCCGCCTGAAAGTTGGCAAAGAGATGTTCACGCTGTTTGGACCGCAAATTGTTCGCGATTTGCAACAGCGCGGCTTTGACGTTTTCCTTGACCTCAAATTCCACGATATCCCGAATACCACGGCGCATGCCGTTGCCGCCGCCGCAGAGCTCGGCGTCTGGATGGTCAACGTTCATGCGTCGGGTGGGGCAAGAATGATGACGGCCGCCCGTGAAGCGCTCGTGCCGTTCGGCCAGGATGCGCCGTTACTGATTGCGGTCACTGTGCTGACCAGTATGGACGAAAGTGATTTGCGCGATCTCGGTGTGACGTTGTCACCTGCGGAACAGGCCGAGCGTCTCGCGCGGTTGACGCAACAGTGTGGTCTTGACGGCGTCGTCTGCTCGGCGCAGGAAGCTGTACGCTTCAAGTCTGCACTGGGTCAGGATTTCAAACTCGTCACTCCAGGGATCCGTCCCGCAGGCAGCGACATTGGCGATCAGCGCCGTATTATGACCCCTGAGCAGGCGCTGGCAGCAGGCGTAGACTACATGGTCATCGGACGTCCGGTAACTCAGTCTGCAAACCCGGCTGAGGCGCTGAAGGCCATCAACGCATCGTTGAAAAAGGGGGCATAATGACCGATTCCAACAGTCGTCTGGTCTACTCAACCGAGAGCGGACGCATAGACGAACCGAAAACGAAAGTGGAGCGTCCAAAAGGGGACGGCATCGTTCGCATCCAGCGTCAAACCAGCGGGCGAAAAGGTAAAGGGGTTTGCCTTATCACGGGTATTGACCTGGATGATGCCGGGCTGATAACGCTGGCGGCCGAGTTGAAAAAGAAATGTGGCTGCGGCGGTGCCGTGAAAGACGGCATTATTGAAATCCAGGGCGATAAGCGCGATCTAATAAAGTCTTTGCTCGAAGCCAAAGGCATGAAAGTCAAACTGGCGGGTGGTTAAAATAAATAAGCCGCGGCAATTGCCGCGGCTCGTTTTATATACGTGCATAAGTCAGACCTGAAATGCGTTCAAATATCGCAATATCGGGGAAGGCTTATAGAATAATTATTTGCCAACCTGGTGACCGATAATACCACCGACAGCAGCGCCACCTAATGTACCCAGCGTACTACCATCTGTTAAGACTGCACCACCGAGAGCACCAGCACCGGCACCAATCGCGGTGTTACGGTCACGTTTAGACCAGTTAGAGCATGCGCTCAGGGACATTGCTACAGTGATTGCCAGAACAGCGGCGGCTAATTTTTTGCTGGTTAAGGTCATAATACTTTCTCCTGAATTATCGATTCACGGAAAGATGTACACGTTAAGTATAGACGAATCGAATACTTAAAACCGTTCTCCGTGAAAGCTGGTCGCGCAGGTGTTACGTCATCACGCAGGTGATAGTCACTTCCTGTTATATCGCTAACAGTAATTTTACGACTTTACGTCAGGTTAAACAGGTAAAAACTCTTAAAGCAGGGTTAAGAATCTTCTCAGAGAAAGAACAACATGCGCGCCCGAAATTCGGGCGCGGAGGGAAATCAGGCGGTAGTTTTGATTATATTGACGACGAGACCATCATCTTCCATTTTATTCCGGTGCTCCTCGCTTAAACGATCGTCAGTAATAACGCGGCTAAAGCGTGAAACGGGTCCCATGGTGTAAGGATGTACGGCGCCAAATTTTGAGCTATCGGTCAGCACTATAGCTTCGCACTCTTTTTCCAGTACGGCGTTGACGACATCAGAGCGCATCATATCCCGGCCGGTAAAGCCTGTTTCCGGTTGCCAGCCGTCAATCCCGATAAAGGCCTTGCTGAAATGGACCTGCTGGACGTACTGCCGGGTCAGCGGGCCGACCATGCTTTCACTTTTTTTCTGGTAAATACCGCCCAGCAGAATCACCTCGCAGCGCGTCTCTTTAAGCAAATGCGCGATATAACTACTGACAGTGATAATGGTCACGTCCTTCTGATCGGCAAGCGTGCGCGCCAGAAGGGCATTACTGCTGCCGTTTTCAATAAAGACTGTCTCGCCATTATTCACTAACGATGCGGCAAATTCCGCCAGTTCACGTTTCAGCGCGTAGTTATTCATCATACGCGTCTCTACATCATCACTGTCCAGCGGGACAGCATACCCGTGCGCGCGACGCAGGTAGCTCTGTTTTTCCAGCAGATTAAGATCCTGACGGATGGTGACTTCAGAAACGCCAGTGGTTTTGGCGAGATCGACTACGCTGACGCGCCCCTGGTCAATGACCATCTGCAAAATGAGTTGTTGTCGGGAATTCATAGCATCCATTTAATAAAGCGAAACGAAGTCGGAAACGGTGGGTTTAAACTTCCCACGGCGCTTTGGGCTGGCTGTTTTCGGGCACAACGTCAGCGCCATTCTGAGCAAGAAGTTCAGACTTCAGGATCTCCAGATTACGAATAGCAGAGTGATAATCGCCCGCCACCAGGATATCCAGCACGGTATCAATACGTTGTGCTACAGCTTGTGCATCAATAGTAGACATAATCTCACCCCAGGCGCGAAAAGTTAATATTTTCAATGATGCAGAAATTAGGATCAAAAGAGAAGGGAAAAAATGCAATAACGAAATCACATAAACGGAAGTGATAAGTTTATTCCCCCTCATAAAGCAGGCCGGGTGAGTGGATTAGTCTAAAACTGCGCGCAAGGCGCTTTTTTATAAGAGGTATTAGACTATGACAGTTATCAATCAGCCAACCTGCACACTGTTTACCGATACTGAACGGTTCACCCAGTTGTCAGGCTATTACGAGGCGGAACGACGCACAGTCTGGATGATGCTGCGAGCCCAGCCACGTCCTTGCTTTAACCATGCGTTAATCGAGGAGATCATGAATTTTTCATGGCTGGTTCGCCAGTCCGGCTTTACGGTTGATTTTTGGGTTACCGGTTCGCTGGTGCCTGAAATGTATAACGTGGGCGGCGATTTACATTTCTTCGTCGAATGCCTGCAGAACGGGCGTCGTGAAGCGTTACGGGCGTATGCCCGCGCCTGCGTTGATTGCGTCCATGCCGCGTCACGGGGGTTTGATACTGGGGCCATCAGCCTGGCAATGGTCGAAGGCAGTGCATTAGGTGGTGGCTTTGAGGCCGCGCTGGCGCACCATTTTGTCCTGGCGCAGCGCGATGCCCGTTTAGGTTTCCCTGAAATCGCCTTTAATTTGTTCCCGGGGATGGGCGGATACTCCCTGGTGGCACGCCGGTCAGGCATGAAGCTGGCGGAGGAACTCATCTACAAAGGAGAGTCCCATACGGCGGAATGGTACGAACAGCACGGGCTGGTGGATGTGCTGTTTGAGCCCGGACAAAGCTATGTCTCTGCCAGAACCTTCATCGATACGCTGGCACCAAAACTGAATGGCGTAAGGGCGATGTTGCGCGCCCGTGCGCGTGTTCTGCAGTTGCCTCGCAGTGAACTGATGGACATCACGGAAGACTGGGTTGACGCGGCGTTCTGCCTGGAGCCCAAAGATATCGCCTACATGGAGCGTCTGGTAATGCTGCAAAACCGCCATCACGCGGCGGGTTTGCGTAAAGCCAGTTAACGTTGTTTACGCGCTTGATATCGTTTTAGCCATCGCTCGAATGCGGCAGCGGGCATCGGCTTAGCAAACAGAAAACCCTGCCGTTCGTTGACGCCGTTCTTGGTCAGAAAGGCGTCTTCTTTCGCATTTTCCACCCCTTCGGCAATCACCTGCAGGTTCAGCGCCTGCGCCACCGCGACGATGGCGCGCACCAGAGACTGGGAGATTGACTGCTTATGAATGTCTCTGACAAAAGACTGATCGAGTTTTATGGCGTCAATGGGGAAGCGGGCAAGCTGGGAAAGGGACGAGTAGCCGGTACCAAAATCGTCGAGGTGAATTTGTGCCCCGAGCCGGCTGAACTGCTGGATCACCGAAAGCGCCAGCTCTTCGTTCTCAATCAGACAGCTTTCTGTCAATTCAACGTCGACAGGGCAGTATTCAAAGTTCAAATCCTTCAGCGCCTGTTTCAGGTCACTAAAAATTGTCTGGTCGGCAAGCTGGCGCGCAGAGACGTTCACGGCCACGCGCAGGTTTATCCCCTTGTCGCGCCATTTCGCCACCTGGCGAACCACATCCAGCATGACCCAACGGCCCAGCGGCACGATCAGGCCCGACTCCTCGGCATAAGAGATGAACTCCAGCGGCGGGATCAGACCGCGCTCCGGCGATTGCCAGCGGACCAGCGCTTCCAGACTTCTGATTTCTCCGCGCCAGGTTATTTTAGGCTGGTAGTGGATCAGCAGTTGATCGTTATCCAGCGCTTTACGCAGGTTGGTATCCAGCCAGAGATACTCGAACACGCGCTGGTTCATCTCGGGAGAGAAGACGCAGAACTTGCCGCGGCCGTTCTCTTTCGCGGTATACATGGCGGTATCGGCGTTACGAATGACGCTTTCCCGGTCGTTACCGTGCTGCGGGGCGAGGGCAATCCCCAGCGAGCAACCGGTGTAAACCTCAATCAGACCGATTCTGAACGGCTGGCGCAGGCGAGTCAAAATACGGGACGCCATCGCCTCCAGAGACCCCTGAGAGGTATGGGTGGCCATGACGATAAACTCATCACCGCCAAGCCGGGCCAGCACCTGCCCCTCATCCAGGCAACTCAAAATGGCGAGCGCGACAGCCTGTAACAGCTGATCGCCAAACATATGCCCGTAGGCGTCGTTGACCTTTTTAAAGTTATCCAGATCGAGATACACCACGCCAACCTGCGTATCGCCGCGGGTGGCGATGGCGTCAGAAATCAGTTCGTGAATGGCATTGCGGTTTGGCAAACCAGTGATGGTATCGGTATTGGCCAGCACGCGCAGCCGCTCCTGCGCGCGGCGTTCCTCGGTAATGTCGGTACCGGAACAGATGAGGAAAATTTCATTTTTACCGCTGCCGCTATGAACAAATTTGTTTCTGAACAGAAACAACCGTTGCCCCTTACGCGTTTTGATCCAGCGTTCCACTTCGTAGGAGCTGCCGTTGCGAAAGAAACCGGTAATATTCCGCTTTGAGGCTGCCGCTTCGCTGCGGCTCATAAACAGCTTAAACACGTTCTGGCCAATTACTTCGTGTTCTTTGAGACCGGTGTACTCTTCGCTCAGCCGGTTAAAACGCTGAATATTGCCGTTCTGATCGAGAATAACGATGACGGAGTTGGCCTCTGAAACAACCTGTTCCGCAAAAGAGAGTCCCTGAGCCAGATCGCGGGCCACGGAAGGGGTATCGTTCCAGGCCGACGCGGTGCCTGCCCACTCGTTGCGGGTGATTTTGCGCCCCACAAGATGGACCGGCACCTCTTCCCCGTACAGGGAGAGCGACATGGAAATACTGGAGGTAATCACGGTTAACTGACGGATGAGATCGGCCTGCTCGTCATCCAGCGCTACCACCTGCGTAACGTCGGCATTTTCGCTGGTGGCCAGGTGCAGAGCATTGCTGTCAGCTGACAGGCGCCACCAGGGGCTGTGCGTCCCCATGTAACGAAACAGCAAATTCTGCTCCAGTTCGTCCATCATGTTTTCTCCCGCAGCTGTTCATTAGCGCACAAATTATTCATTTGCAGTCGACTTTTCCGTTGTGAAACAGCGGCAAAACCGAAGTGAACTTATTGTTTTTCCCTGTTTTCTTATAATAAAACGAGTCAGGCAGAAAAAAATACCGAGCGTATAAAAATTCAGGTAACCGAATATAACAACCCCTTTTTACTGTAGATAATTATGGCGATTTTGGGCGAAGGGAGAGGGGAATTTGTGAGAAAACGTGATGATTTTGTGGCGAGGGTAAAAAGAGAGATTGTCGGCCACTCATGAGAGGAAATGACCGACAATTGAACAGCTTATCAGGCGACAGGGCGTGCGATAATACTGCGGGTTTCCATGCGGACTTCGGCGATAGTTACGTCAATCACGTCGGTGACTTTGTAAACTGTTTCACCTTTAATTTGCACCGTTCCGTTTTCCTGGCTGCAGACCATTTCGTCACGGACAGCGTGCAGGAACGGAGCAGGAATAAAGGCCACCGCGCCGTTATCGACCAGACGTACGCGCATACCCCCGCGGCTGATATCAATGATCTCTGCCGCGAAACGGGTATCCGTGCCGGCTTTATCCTGCAGGAAGCGCGCGTACAGCCAGTCTCCCACGTCACGCTCCGCCATGCGGTTCAGGCGGCGACGTTCGGCCATCTGCAGCGTGGTCTCCTCCTGAGGACGGGCAATCGTTTCGCCTTTGATGATGGCTTTCAGCAGACGGTGGTTCACCATATCGCCGTATTTACGGATGGGCGATGTCCAGGTGGCGTACGCTTCCAGGCCGAGGCCAAAGTGCGGGCCTGGCTCGGTGCTGATTTCTGCGAAGGACTGGAAGCGACGAATACGGCTGTCCAGGAAACCGGATGGCTGTGCATCCAGCTCGCGACGAAGCTTGCAGAACCCCGGCAGCGTAAGTACTTCTTCCGGATCCACATGCACATCGTGATTTTTCAGCAGGGCCGCCAGCGCTTCGGTATTCGCCGGGTCAAACCCGGTATGGACGTTGTAAATACCAAAGCCCAGTTTGTCGCGCAGCACGCGTGCGGCGCAAATGTTAGCGGCAATCATCGCTTCTTCTACGATACGGTTGGCAATGCGACGCGGCTCAGCCACGATATCCAGCACTTCACCTTTTTCACCCAGCACAAAGCGATAATCCGGGCGATCTTTGAACACCAGCGCATGGGTTTGACGCCACTCGCTGCGGTTCAGGCAGATACGATGCAGCAGACGGATCTGCGCGGCAATCGCGTCGGATTCCGGTTTCCAGGTGCCCGTATTTTCAAGCCAGTCGGAGACGTTATCGTAGACCAGCTTGGCTTTCGATTCGATGGTGGCGGCAAAGAACTCAATATCGTCTTCAATGGTACCATCCGCTGCGATGGTCATGCGGCAGGCAAGGACCGGACGCACTTCATCCGGACGCAGCGAGCAGAGATCGTCTGACAATTCGCGCGGCAGCATCGGAATATTGAAGCCTGGCAGGTAGTTGGTAAAGGCACGGATCTTCGCCGCGTCATCCAGCTTGCTGCCTTCGGCAATCCAGGCTGTTGGATCGGCAATAGCAACCGTCAAATGCAGTTTGCCGTCATCGCTCTCTTCAGCGTAGAGCGCGTCATCCATATCTTCTGTGCTGGCGCTGTCGATGGTGACAAACGTCAGGGCGGTGAGATCGCGACGCGTCAAACCTTCGTCCTGCATCTCGGTCGCCACGCCATTTGGCGCTTCTTTTTCAAGATTGTGGCGCGCGAGGGTGACCCACCATGGCACGAAATGGTCAGCGCCAAAGGTGATGAACTGGGTTAACTCGGCATAGAAACCGCGATCGCCTTTCAGCGGATGACGGCGCATTTCGGCCACGGCCCAGTCACCGTCTTTAAAATCATGCTCAACACCACGGGCAGCACGGCACGGAATGGCATCTTTCAGCAGGGGATGATCCGGTACGACAGAGAGACGATCGTCTTTTCTCTGCACCTTGCCCACAAAACGGGTCAGGAACGGTTCAATCAATTCTTCCGGCTCGGCGGACTCACGTTCCTTCTCGGTATGAATGACGGCCATGACGCGATCGCCATGCATCACTTTCTTCATCTGCGGAGGCGGAATGAAGTAGCTTTTCTGCGCGTCAACTTCAAGGAAGCCAAAGCCCTTTTCCGTGGCTTTTACGACCCCTTCTGCACGCGGCGTCTGGGAATGCAGTTGCTGTTTAAGCTGCGCTAGCAGCGGGTTGTCCTGAAACATAATGTTCTATTTTCGTAGCCATTGAGCGGCTGACAGTTTTACGCGATTCTCACTGTCTCAGCAAGCGGTCTTTGGGTAATTAGTATGGTTATTCCTCTTTACCCAACGCGACTTTCAGACGCGTAAGCCAGCCCTTAAACGCACTTTGAGTCAGCAGCGCGATGGCGTGTTCGGCTGAAAGTCCTTGATCCGTGAGCGGGGTAAACTGTGCGGCACTGAAGCGGTCCGGTGAACGTGTCAGCAACTCAACCGCAGCAGAGAGCGCAGGAGAGGTCAGGGCAATCGTTTCCCGGCTGTGTATCAGGATTTCTCCCGTCAGGTCGAGCAACGACGGCTCATGGCAAAGGACCGGCGTCAGCGCTTCAAGCGCGGGCTCTGCCTGCCAGCGGGACAACGACTCAAGCTGATGCGCACTCGCATAGCGCAGTTCGACGACCGGTAACAGCGGCACCCACGCGCTGTGGATCGCGGGCAGGGTGTGCGGCTGAATATGATGCCCCGGCAACCAGCGAACAGGGTGTCCCAACAGCGCCTGAAACACCGCGACTACGCGCGCCTGAAAACCGATAAAGCCGATAATCTGGTTAATCACCACAATGTCATATATGGACAGGCCCACCTCATCCAGCTGGTTTTGCGCTTTATCATCAATGACATCAGGGGAGCTGGCGAGCTGGCGGGCATACTGCGTGATTTGCGCCAGGCGTCGGTTGCTTTCGCGAGAGGAGTCCGGGCCGGGAAGCGGGGCAAGGAGGGCGGCGTAGTGGTTACAAAGCCGCTGAACGCCACAGGCCTGCGCGACCGTCAGCGCGGTGCTGAGCCTGTCGTAGGCGCTGAGCGTGTGCAGGCGGTTCACGGGAATCGAGAGCGGAAACAGCAGATGACATAAGGCTCTGGCAGGGGTAAGCCAGCCAGAACAGGCGGCGACAATTTCATCAGGCAAGGCTAAATCGAGCAAAAAACGATCGTCGACGTTAGCGGCTTCGGGCACCAGGGGCAGAACATCCGTCTGCGCGTGGTTTGACTGGGTTTCGTGGTACCAGTGGCCTTTGCCGGAAAAACGGCGTTGTTCCATGTGCGTTCCTTGATCTCAAAATGGCGATCAATATCCTGGCGTAAGGCTGATAAAGGGAAAAATATTGTTAGGTGATAACAAATAGCAGAACGGAATAACGAAGGGAGGGGGCGGGGGAAAACTCTCTTCCCGGGCGGGAAGAGAGTCACAGCTTATTTAATTTCCAGCTCGTTCATTGCAGCGATGTTGAAGCCGCCGTCAACGTGAACCACTTCGCCGGAGATACCCGCGGAAAGGTCAGAGCACAGGAATGCTGCAGAGTTACCCACATCTTCAATGGTAACAGTACGACGAATTGGGGTAACCGCTTCGCAGTGTGCCAGCATTTTACGGAAATCTTTGATGCCGGACGCTGCCAGGGTGCGGATTGGACCTGCAGAGATGGCGTTAACGCGCACGCCTTCAGGGCCCATTGCGTTCGCCATGTAGCGTACGTTGGCTTCCAGAGACGCTTTAGCCAGACCCATTACGTTGTAGTTAGGGATAGCGCGTTCTGCGCCCAGGTAAGACAGGGTCAGCAGGGCTGCGCCCGGGTTCAGCATCGCGCGGCAGGATTTTGCCATCGCCACGAAGCTGTAGGAGCTGATGTCGTGTGCGATTTTGAAGCCATCGCGGGTTACCGCATTCACGTAGTCACCGTCCAGCTGGTCGCCTGGTGCGAAGCCGATGGAGTGAACGAAACCGTCGAATTTCGGCCATGATTTTGCCAGTTCTGCAAACATGCCATCGATGCTCTCGTCTTGTGCAACGTCACATTCCAGCACAATGCTGGAACCCAGCTGCGCGGCAAACTCTTCAACACGGCCTTTCAGCTTGTCGTTCTGGTAGGTGAACGCCAGCTCAGCGCCTTCGCGATGCATTGCCTGTGCGATGCCGTATGCGATGGACAGTTTGCTGGCAACGCCAGTTACCAGAATGCGCTTACCGGAAAGAAAACCCATAGCTTTAATCCTTATATTCATTGTTGTGCCGATTGTCATCATATCGGGACAATCGTCGTTAAAACGCGGCGATAATATCACGTGTCGCGTGCTTAGTTAATCCGACCACTCTTTCAATGCGCGCTTATCGGTCTTTTCGCCACGCATCAGCCGTCAATGCTTCACCGAAATGACCGGCAATCAGGCGTTTTGTCAGTTCATGGAGCGGGGAGGCCATCACATCCGCCGTACTGCCGCGCTCAACAACTTCCCCCTGGTGCATGACCAGCACCTGATCGCTGATGTGTTTCATCATCCCCAGATGCTGGGTCACGTAGATATAAGAGATACCCTGTTTTTCCTGCAATTCCAGCATCAGGTTAATCAACTGCGAGCGCATCGACATATCCAGCGAGGCAAGCGCTTCGTCGGCAATGATCACTTTCGGTCGCAAAATCAGCGCACGCGCCAGACCCAGACGCTGTTTCTGGCCGGGAGCCAGCATATGGGGATAGTAACTTTCGTGATCCGGTAACAGCCCAACCATACGCAGGGTTTCAACGATGCGCTTGCGGCGCGCTTCCGGCTCCAGGTCAGTGTTCAGACGCAGCGGAAAATCGAGGATCTGCGAAATGCGCTGGCGTGGATTGAGCGAGGTCGACGGATCCTGGAAAATCATGCGAATGCGCTGGCTGCGGAAAGAGTAATCGCCGAACGCCAGCGGATGATCGTCAATCAGCACTTCACCGTCGGTCGGTTCGACCATTCCCGCCAGCATTTTTGCCAGCGTGGATTTGCCGGAACCGTTCTCACCGATGATCGCCAGGGTCTGTTTTTCACGCAGGGTAAAGCTCAGGGGTTTTACCGCTTCGACCGTCTGACGATGAAACAGCCCCGTACGATAGCGAAAGGTCTTACTCAGGTTGCGGACTTCCAGCAAGGTTTCGACCATTTCACTCTCTCTCCATGTTCAGCGGGAAATGACAGGCATAAAGATGGTTTTTAGCCCCCGTCAGACGCGGCGTTTCAATGCACTTGCGCTGCGCGTAGGGACAGCGCGGCCCCAGACGGCAGCCTATCGGCAACGATTCCAGCAGCGGAATCGCCCCTGGCAGGGTATTCAGGCGGCTCTTGTGCGGCATGGCGCTGCCAAAATCCGGAATGGCGCGGATAAGCGCCTGGGTATACGGATGGTGCGGCGCGGTGATCAAATCTTCACTCGGTGCAGTTTCGACCGTTTGCCCGCAGTACATCACATCAATTTTATCCGCCCATTTGCTGAGCATTTGCAGGTCATGGCTTATCAGCAAAATGGTGGTGTTGTTATTCTGGTTGAGGCGCGACAGCAGGCGGAAAATTTGCGCTTGCGTTGTGGGCTCCATCGCGTTTGTGGGTTCATCCGCAATCAACAGGCGCGGCTGGTTGGCCAGCGCGATGGCAATCATCACTTTCTGACATTCACCGTCGGTCAGCTCATAGGGGAAGCTGCGCATTGCGTCTTTATGATCTTTGATGCCGACGCGGTGCAGGAGCTCGATGGCGCGACGCTTGCGCCAGCCAATGCGCTGCCACCAGCGGCCTTTATAGGTCCAGCCGGGAATGTTCTGCATCAGCTGTTTGCCCACGCGTTCCGACGGGTCGAGACAGGACTGCGGCTCCTGGAAAATCATCGAGACGTTATGCCCGACCAGCTTACGCCGCTCGCGCGGGGAGAGGCGCAGCAGGTCGATATCATCAAAGCGCATACGGTCTGCGGTCACGCGCCAGTTATCTTTTGCCACGCCGCAAATGGCCTTGGCAATCAGGCTTTTCCCCGAGCCAGATTCCCCCACCAGCCCGCGAATCTCACCCTCAGCAAGGGTGATGCTGATGCGATCGACGGCTTTAACCCAGCCTTCACCGGTTTTGAATTCGATGGTGAGGTTGCGAATATCAAGAAGCGGCATTATTGCACCCCCGCGTTAATTGCACGGCGAATACCGTCGCCCAGCAGGTTGATCAGCAGCACGCTCACCATAATGGCCGCACCCGGCAGCATCACCGTCCACGGCGCAACGTAGATTAATTCCAGCGCGTCACCGAGCATCGCGCCCCATTCAGGAGACGGCAACTGCGCGCCGAGGTCGAGGAAGCCAAGCGCAGCGATGTCCAGAATCGCCATCGACAGGGCGCGGGTGATCTCGGTGACCAGCCCGGCGGCAATGTTAGGCAAAACGGCAAACCACAGAATATTGAAGGTCGTTGCGCCGTCCAGACGGGCTGCGACGACATACTCTTTCTCCAGCTCATCATGCACCATGCTGTAAACCGAGCGCACGATGCGGGGCAGAATAGCCAGCCAGACAGCGAACATGGCATGCGACAGGTGCGGACCGGCAAAGGCAACCACAATGATCGCCAGCAGGAGTGAGGGAATGGAGAGCAGCGTATCGAGAATGTGGTTAAGCACTGCCGAACGCAGACCATGGGTGGAGCCCGCAAAAATACCCAGCGCCAGCCCACAGATCGTTGCCGCAAACGTCACCACAAACGCCCCGCCCACGGTAGGGGCAGCACCGCTCAGCAGGCGGCTTAGCACGTCACGTCCGAGATCGTCCGTTCCCAGGAAGAAGGAGACTTCACCGTAGCGCGACCAGGAAGGCGGCAGCAGCTGATAGCCAAGGAACTGCTGATCGATACCATAAGGCGCAAACCACGAACCAAATATGCAAAGCACTACCAGACCGGCGCAGCCATAAAGGCCGATCATGGCCGTGGTGTCGCCGTAGAATTTACGCCACACGGTACGCAGCACACCGGGTGTGCGCTTTTCACTGTATACGCTATCGTAAGGCATACCATTCCTTATGCTTCAATGGGTTGGCCATGGCACCCAGAATATCGGACAACACGTTCACAATGATCACCAGCGAACCAATCACCATCACCCCTGCCGAAATCGCCGCGTAGTCCTGCTGGCGGATGGCGTTAATCAGCCACCGTCCCAGCCCGGGCCAGCTAAAGACCATCTCGGTGATCATGGCCAGCGTGAGCATGGTAGAAAACTGTAATCCCAGACGTGGAATTACCGGCGGCAGGGCGTTATGCAGGACGTTGCGACGCAGGATGGTCAGGCGCGACAACCCGCGCGTCGCGGCGGCTTTGACATAGTTCTGGTCAAACACTTCGATGGTACTGAGACGCATCAGGCGGATCACTTCGGTCGTCGGTGCCACCGCCAGGGTCAGCACCGGCAGTACCATATGGCGCAGGGCGCTAACGATCATCTCATCGCGCCACACGGAATCGGAGAGCCATGCGTCAACAATCGCAAAGCCCGTCACCGTTTTCACCGTGTAAAGCAGGTCAAAACGGCCTGAGACCGGCAACCAGCCCATTGTCAGCGAGAAGAAAAGCGTCAGCAGCAGCGCCAGCCAAAAGACCGGGATGGAGAAGCCGAGCAGGGCCAGCGCACTGATAAACTTATCCTGCCATTTGTTGCGATAAATGCCGGCTAACATCCCCACGGGAATGCCAACCATCAGGGCAAAACCGAAAGCCAGAATGCACAATTCCATCGTGGCCGGGAAGACCTCTTTTAACTGCTCGGAAATCAGCTGTCCGTTAATGCTGGACACGCCAAAATCCCAGTGCAGCAGCCCGTTAAACCAGAAGAGCCAGGCATCCCACAGGGAAGAGCCCTGGAGTGGGGCATGCGGCGTGAAATAGCTCAGGCTGAAGCCGACAAAGTTCAGGAAAAAGAGCGTCACCAGCAGCAACA
The DNA here is from genome assembly GCF_020216105.1 of Enterobacter sp. K16B. Classification (NCBI taxonomy): domain Bacteria; kingdom Pseudomonadati; phylum Pseudomonadota; class Gammaproteobacteria; order Enterobacterales; family Enterobacteriaceae; genus Enterobacter; species Enterobacter sp. K16B. The sequence continues at coordinate 1,901 of NZ_JAIWJZ010000057.1, read as the reverse complement.
GAAGCCGACGTAAGGTAAAAATAATCATGGTTTTTTCACCTCTTGTTCTTTTTCACGCGACACACCGGCGAACGAGGCGTTGCCGAAAGGACTCAGCACCAGGCCTTTAATATCATAACGATAGGCCTGCAGACGCAGGGAGGAGGCCAGCGGCAACACCGGCAGCTCCTGAGCGAGGATCTTCTGCGCTTCATCATAGGCGTCGATGCGGGAAGCCAGCTGTTGGGAAGCCAGCGCTTTTTGCAGCACGGCGTCAAACTCACGGTGACACCAGTGGGCGTAGTTGGTCTGCGAGTTTATCGCCGCACAGCTTAGCAACGGACGGAAGAAACTGTCCGGATCGTTACTGTCGGTGGCCCAGCCGGTCAGGGTTAAATCATGATTCATATCCATCAGGCGCGCCTCCTGGAAACGGCCCTCTACCGGTACGATGATCACCTTCACGCCGACCTGCGCCATATCCGCCTGCAGCAGCTCGGCGGTCTTGAGCGGGCTCGGGTTCCACGCCTGGGAACTGGTGGGTACCCAAAGTTGCAGCGTGAGGTTTTCCGCGCCCAGCGCCTTCAGCTGTTCGCGCGCTTTTGCCGGATTGTATTCCGTAATTTTAGCCTCACCGTCGTAGGCCCACGAGGCGCGCGGTAAAATTGAGGCGGCGGTTTCCGCGGTGCCGTAGTAGATCGACTGCATCAGGCGCTGGTTGTTGATTGCCAGCGCCAGCGCATGACGAACGGCAGGGTTATTCAGCGGCGGCTTATCGGTGTTAAAGGCCAGATAAGCGATATTCATGCCGGGACGTAACGTCAGACGCAGGCGCGGGTCGTCGCGCAAAATGGTGAGTTGGCTGGCAGCAGGCCAGGCGAGCACGTCACACTCCCCGGTGAGCAGTTTTGACAGACGCCCCGTCCCGCCGGAACCCAGATCGACCACCACCTGCGGCATCAGCGGCGTGCCGCGCCAGAAATGTTCGTGGCGCTGCAGACGAATGTATTGCCCGGCGCGGTATTCGGCCAGCTGGAACGGACCGGTGCCGACCGGCTGGCGATCGAGCAGCTCCTGCCGATCTTTTTTCGTCAGCTTCGCCGCGTATTCGGCCGACATAACGGACGCATAGTGAGTCGCCAGGTGCCAGAGGAAAGAGGCATCCGGTCGGGTCAGCGTAAATTCAACTGTCCGGTTATCCAGCTTGCGCACGCTCTTAACGGTGTCGGCAAACTGCAGGCTGTCGAAATAGGGGAAGTTGCTGCCGTTGACGTTATGCCACGGGTGATTGCGGTTAAAGATACGCTGGAACGTAAAGACCACATCGTCCGCGTTCAGCTTGCGCGTGGGGGTAAACCACGGCGTGCGCTGAAACGCCACATCATCACGAAGATGAAAACGGTAGGTTGCGCCGTTATCCAGTACTTCCCAGCTCTCCGCCAGCTCGGGGACCAGACGGTAGGTGTAAGGATCGTCATCAAGCAGCCGATCGTAAAGCTGGGCGGCGAGGGTATCGACAATCAGGCCGCTGCCCGCTTTTTGCGGGTTGAAGGTGTCCACCTGGCCGCTGACGCAATAGACGAAGCCGCTGTCTCGAATGTCAGGCTGCGGCGTTTGCCCGGGCGCAGCAAAGGCCAGGCTGCTGAACAGACCGAGTGCAAAAAAGGACGATAAAACCAGACGCATAATTTTTAAGGTTTTTAGGTTCGATCTGCAAAGTGTATCGCACTTACGCCTGCTTCGTAAAAATGTCTGCGGGTAAGTGCTGATATTGTCAGCGCATTTGATGCTTTTTGAGCAATGCCCTTAATTGATGGTAGGTCAGGCCCAGCAGTTCAGCCGCCCGTTTCTGGTTATATTTTGCTGCCTTCAGGCTTTGTTCCAGCAGCTGTTGCTCCTGGTCGTGCTGGAACTGACGTAAA